>NZ_MUFL01000005.1:0-73653 GCF_001995355.1 Salinivibrio sp. PR919
CATATGCCCATATGCCTTACTGGCGTAGCAGATTTAATCGGCTGGGCTAGTGAGTGCTTGAGGGAGGATGCGATCACGATACTGTGAGGGGCTCACACCAAAGTATCCTTTAAACCGCTGACTGAAATACGCTGGATCACGATAGCCACACGCTTCGGCTGTCTCAGTAATACTCATCCCTTGTTTTAACAGCCCGCTCGCATGGGTCAATCGCTTTTGAGTGATATAGCTGGTGACCGTGATGTGAAAATACTGGCGGCATTTGCGTTGTAAGTTCCGCTCCGACATGGCCAATACAGCAGCCAGCTCATGAGTAGAAAAGTCAGGATGGGTAAAGCCGCTTTCTACCGCTTGCATAAAACGCGAGATCCATGCTGAGCGCAGCTGTTGACACTGAGCACGGCGTTTAGCGTGATGCCCCTTCATAGTGACGACAACCGCTTCAGGCTGAGCCGCGATGGGATCAAAAACTGGCTGTGTTGTGTGAATTTGTTGAAGACGCTTGCTTTGTTGCCTAGCCTGATAGCGCTGTTTAAACGCTAATCCAACCGCTAACAACACAATACTCACGAAAACAGCAAGAACGGCCCCACTCATCATGTGTGGCAACATGGGAAGAGAGATATCAAGATTTAATACCGTATGCGAGGCACCATCGCGAGGAATGGCAATGCGCAGCTGATACTCTCCCCCTGCCATATTCGCCAGCGTAATCGTATCGCTGCTGGTTTGTTGCCATGCGGCAAGCTGGCCGGCCATTGGGTTCCCCGGATGACGCTTAGCAATCAACTGGTAGTGGACACGACTGACCTGTCGCTCGGGTGGCCAACTTCCCCACTCAAGTTGGGTCGGATTATTTTCCAGCAATGTCATGGACGTTTGCTGGCGAGGTGCAATACGCCAACGCCTATCCTGTTGCCATACCGCGCCAATCACAACCTTCGGCGGTTTTCGTAGTGAGAACGCAAGTTGATCGGTATTAATCACAAAGCGTTCAGCGCCGGAAAAAATGGTCAGCTGATGCGGGTTGGATACTCGACACTCCACCTGTCCCATTGGCGAGGGTAATCTGAATGTCCGCACGACACCTCTTGGCGCGATATGGACGATGGCTTGGTTGCTGTATGCCCAAACACCATCTTTGTTCCCGGTAATACAATGAAACTGCTCATTGTTTAACGACAGGTAGGCCGCCGACACCGTATCCGGCGTGGTATGGTCATACTGATAAATGCCTTGCGCACTGGCTAGCCAAAGGCGGCCCCGTTCATCGGTATACAAATCAGACAGTGGCAGGAGAGAAACAGGTAATCGAATCGCCTGAAACTGTCCATCTCGATAACGCGTCAAACCTTGCTGCTGCCGGATCCAAACACTACCGCGACCATCATCATAAAAACCTTCAACGTCACCCTCGTCCACTTGCCATCCGGTTCCGTAGTCCACAACCGTCTCTGAATCCGGCCAGTAGCGGATTAACTGAGCCCCTTTTGCCAACCAAAGTGTCCTTGCCGCATCAGTATACAAGTGGTCAGCGGCGAAGTTAGCGACAGGTTCAGGGAGTATTAAACGCGCCCCTGTTTGAGTATCTAAGCCCGCCACACCATTTTCTGTCGACCACCACAACTGGGTCGCTTTTCGTGCGGCACTCTTGATCTTATCGCCGTTTTGATCGGGCATACGCGCCAACCAACGACCACTCAGATCGCGCCAATGACGACCTCTTAACAGCCACGGGTCACTCGCCTCAGAAAAACCATGAGTGATCGCTTGTGGAAAGGGACCATGATGATGCGCAATCCAGCGCTGCCCGGCAGCACGATAACGCAGAGATCGGTCGGTGGAAAACCAAATCCCTCCTTCGGCGTCGGCACGTAAAAATGTCACCCTTGAACCATCAATTGCACTCTGACTCGGCGTCCATACCGGCGATGCGCTCCCATCGAGTGACAGTAGAAACAGTCCTTGATCATTGGCGGCCCAAACGCCTCCCGCGCCTGATGCGAGAAAACTAAATCCACCCTGCTGAGTTAGTATGTGTTGCCCGGTCACAGAGTGTTCATCGAGGGCAAGTAAATAGACCGCATTTTGGGTGCTGACCCAAGCTCTCGAGTCTTGCCCTGTGATCGCAGTTATCGCTGAATTGAAGCGATGTATCTGGCGAATACCTTGCTCATCCACTTGGTAGAGCCCCTGACCAATAGCAATCAAGCGATGCTCGTTCGTCATCCAAGTTAACTCGGCTTGCCATTGTCCTGCGCGCCAAATAGAAAAGCTGTTGTCTTCCACCACATAACGGCTGAGTTGACCGTCACTAATATGCCAAAGCTCACCGTCTATCGTCGCAAGACGGGATTGTGCATCCGCTTGGCGCGCCAACACCGTCTGTGGCAGACGATAACGAGTGACAATATGCTGCCCCGATTGGTAGCGATAAATAAAGTTTTGCCCTGCCATCCAAAGGGCATCATGCGCAAAGGCAATCGCCGTTACTTTTTCTTCGGGCAGACTGAGAACATCACTGAGTGGGTGGGTTTGGTGGCCGTCAAAAAAGACAACCGCGCCTTGATGATTAAGCAGCCACACTCCTCCACCCGGCTGGTAGGCAATATCACGCACGTTCGCGACCGCCTGCAAGCCCGGATAGGCTTGGAACGAGGTTTCCAACCCATGATGTGCCTGCAAAGGCAGACAGAGAAAGGTGCTAATTACCCAAATCAGGCAGAGCAAAAGGCGTTTCATGCAACTAAGAGAGGAATAAGGGTCGCAAAATTAAGACGGGTATCATCCTGTGTAACCAAACAAAATGGAACCCTGCGACCCTCAATGTGAGCTGGGCCTCACATTCTTGAGATTTATTAGCTGTTCAGAACTTGAGACAGCTGCTGGTGAGCGCGTCTTGCTTGACGCTTGAAGTCGTCCTGCTCGCTACGCGGTACAGGATGCGCTTCAGGTAAAGGAACCTTCATCGCATTCACTGGATGGCCATATTTAATCAGCTCAAAATGCAAATGAGGTCCGGTCGAGCGCCCAGTGTTGCCACTCAATGCGATTTTTTGCCCCATAGAGACGTGATCACCCGGTTTCACTAAAATACGGTGAAGATGCAAATAGCGGGTCGAGTATTCGCGACCGTGTTTGATCACGACATAGTTGCCGGCTAGTGGGTGCTTGCGCGCTTTGACCACTACCCCATCACCTGCCGCCAAGACGGGCGTACCCACCGGGGTGGCAAAATCGGTGCCATTATGCGGTGAAATACGTCCGGTGATCGGATGCTTACGATGTGGGTCAAATGGCGAGCTGATACGGTAACGCTTAGCGGTTGGGAAACGGCGCAAAGCACGATCCAGACTATGGCCCTGCTCATCGTAAAAGCGACCATCGGTGTGGCGGTAGACAAAGATATCTCGATCGCCCGCTTGATAAAGCATCGCCATCACGTCGCCAGACGATACCGCTTTATTATCGATAAACTCTTTGTTGACCAAGACTGAAAAGCGATCCCCACGATGGGATTCTGCACCAAAGTCAAAACGCCATTGTAAGGCTGAGACTAAGTTCTGAATTTGGTTGGGCGTCAATCCTGCTTGTCGAGCTTGCTGGTAAAAGCTACTTGTGACGCGACCCGACAGAGTGACTTGCTCGTAGACTCCGGTCGTTTCAAGTTGCTCGTAGCTCACCCCATCCGCACCGAAGACATACTGATCCCGATATTTAATCGATTGATAGACAGTGAGTGACGAAAGCTGTCCCTCATCATCAACTTGCCAATCAATTTTTTGTCCAAGCCGAAGATCGCCTGCCTTCTGATTCACATCGAGGATCTGGTACATCTGACGGAGCGGTATACCATACTGTGAAAAAATCGCACCCAAGGTATCACCAGAGGCAACCGTGTGGGTGTGAATGCGGGCCGCTTCTGAAGTGATATCTTGCTCGAGAGCATCTTCAGGCACTGTCAGTGCTGGATCATCAGCGTCTAAACCAACTTCAATCGGCTCACTGTTTTCTAGCGGCATCGATGCCTGTTGCTCATCGATTAGCGGCAATGAGCGACGTTCATCGTGATGTTTAAAAGGATGTGGCTGCCACATGAGTGCGGCAGCAACGAGTAACGATAATGAGGCGAGCGCCAGCTTGTGCTGGCGAGGTAACCGAGCGGTCGCGGCTAACCAGTTAGTGAGTAGTTTCATGCTTTAAACAACGTGCGAAGCGGTTTCCCATATCTTTCAAAAAAACCTGATAACCATCAGGCGCAACTCGAATAGCAGTTGCCAACGGATCCAAAGCAATCACAGTAACGTCATCGTTTCGGGTCACAGCATCGACCAGTGAGGGATTAAACTGCGGCTCGGTGAAGATACAGGTCGCGTCATGATTTAGCAATCCTCTCCGGATAGTTACTAGGGTCTTTGCGCCCGGTTTTTGGCTAGGATCAACGGTAAAGTGGCCCGTTTTCTTCAAACCAAATGCTTGTTCAAAGTAACCGTACGCATCATGAAATACGAAATATCCACTTTGCTGGCGTTGCGCCAATGCCGCATGAATATCGGTTACTGTCTCATCCAGCTGGGCGTTAAAAATGGCTAATTTAGCGCGGTATTGGTCAGCCTTTTCGGGCGCAGTTGTTATCAAGGCTTGAGTAATCGCCCGCGCTGCGACACGTGCCGACTCGGGGCCCAGCCAAATATGAGGGTCAATACCATGGTGGTCATGGTCGTGGCCATGATGGTGGGTCTCTGCTTCCCCGTCATAATGACGAAGTGGGATCCCCTCTACTTGAGTGAGGGTTAATACATTGGGCTGCTCTTGCAACAGTTTACTCAAGAATAATTCAAGCTCCGGTCCCACCCAAACCGTCAAATCGGCCGCTTTCAAATTGCGAATATCAGAAGGTTTTAGCGCATAGCCGTGTGGTGATGCGCCGGGCGGGAGTAACACCTCTACCGTATCGTCGTCTGCGACTAACCCTTTAGCAATCAGCTGCACCGGCTTAATCGTGGTCATCACAGTGACAGCCTGCGCTGGCAAGGCCAGTAACAGCGCAAAAAATAGTCCAATAACACGCACACCCATGGTTTACCCCAATTAATCAGTTTCATCAGCGATGCGAAATGTTATAATATAACAATTACAATTCACAATGCTTTTTTCACTATGACTGACTCGCTAGTCACCCTCGATGCGGTGACGGTGACCTATAACGGCCGCCAGGTTCTGGATAATGTGTCGCTAGACTTAAAACGCGGCAATATCACCACATTGATTGGCCCTAATGGCGCGGGAAAATCCACCCTTGTAAAAACACTGATTGGCTTGGTTAAACCCAGCCAAGGCGCTGTGAGGCTTAAAAAAGGATTAAAGATCGGTTATGTGCCACAAAAGCTTCAGCTTAACCAAACACTACCCTTGACGGTCGACCGGTTTATCCGCTTGGGGACGCGCTACACCAACGCGCAAATTACGCAAGCGCTAAGCACCGTCAATGCGGCCGCACTGCAATTTTCTAACATGCATACCTTGTCCGGCGGAGAAACCCAGCGGGTGTTGCTTGCCCGTGCGATCCTGAAATCTCCCGATCTCTTAGTACTGGATGAGCCGGTGCAAGGCGTGGATGTCAGCGGCCAGCTTGAAATGTATAGCCTTATCGCGACGCTGCGCGACACACTCAGCTGCGCCGTTTTAATGGTCTCACACGACCTGCATTTAGTGATGGCGAAAACCGATGAGGTGATCTGTTTGCAGCACCATGTGTGTTGCTCAGGGGCGCCTGATGCGATTTCTCAACATCCCTCTTATGTCGCGATGTTCGGTCGCCAAACCAGCGAACAGCTTGCTTTGTATCACCACCATCACAATCACGATCACGATTTATCTGGACAGCCTGTTAATGGCTGCCAACATCAGGAAGACCAGCATGATTGAGTTTTTAATGGCACCTATTCTAGGAGGGGTGCTGATTGCCGCCATTGCAGGTCCACTGGGCTCTTTTGTGGTATGGCGTCGAATGGCCTATTTTGGTGATACCCTCGCCCATGCGTCGTTGCTTGGGCTCGCCGTCGGTTTTTTGTTGCAAATTGACCTTAATCTTGCGCTTATCGCAACCTGTCTTTTACTTGCCATTGTTCTGGTTGGTTTACAGCGCCAGCACTTAGTCGCCACTGATACTCTGCTCGGTATTTTGGCGCACAGTGCTTTATCGTTAGGGCTCGTCGCGGTCAGTTTTCTTGATACAGTACGTGTGGATTTAATGGCGTATCTGTTTGGGGACTTATTGGCCGTGACCTATACCGATTTAACTTGGTTAGCTATTGGCGCTTGCTTCACATTTGCTGTGATGGCTTATTACTGGGAGCCCTTACTCTCAATGACCGTCAGCGAAGAGTTGGCTCAAGTTGAGGGCATTGATGTGGAACGCTTACGGCTGCTGCTCATGTTACTTATCGGGCTTGTGATTGCACTGGCGATGAAATTTGTCGGCGCCTTGATCATTACGTCAATGCTTATCATTCCCGCAGCAACAGCACGACGTCTCTCGGCTACGCCCGAACAAATGGCGTCATTGTCGAGTTTAATTGGAATGGGCGCTGTTTTTCTCGGTATGGCGGGCTCTTGGTTTTACGATACGCCGGCTGGTCCATCGGTCGTGGTTGCGGCGGCAGGCGTATTTATGCTGAGCCAGCTGATCCCAATTCGAAGCCGCTAGCGACTCATCCATACGGTTAGCTTGTGCTCATACAAAACAAGACAAAAAAGCCGCTCACAGTGAGCGGCTTTGAATCATGCTACGACTGCGTTTTTACCATCCGGTTTTATCGCGCAGTGCTTGACCAATTTCTGCCAAGCTTTTTACTGTGGTGACGCCTGCAGCTTCAAGAGCTGCAAACTTGTCATCGGCTGTTCCTTTACCACCAGAGATAATCGCACCCGCATGGCCCATACGTTTACCCGGAGGTGCGGTTACTCCGGCAATATAAGAAACAACAGGTTTGGTGACATTCTCTTTGATGTAAGCCGCCGCTTCTTCTTCAGCCGTACCACCGATTTCACCAATCATGACAATCGCTTCAGTCGCTGGATCCTTTTCGAACATTTCGAGAATGTCGATAAAGTTAGAACCTGGAATAGGATCGCCACCAATCCCGACACAGGTTGACTGGCCAAAACCTTCATCCGTAGTCTGCTTCACCGCTTCATAGGTCAAGGTACCTGAACGTGACACAATACCGACTTTACCCGGTTTATGGATGTGACCTGGCATGATGCCAATCTTACATTCACCCGGGGTGATCACGCCTGGGCAGTTTGGACCAATCATGCGAACGCCAGCTTCATCAAGCTTCACTTTCACTTCCAGCATATCCAGCGTTGGGATCCCTTCGGTGATACACACAATCAACTCGATACCCGCATCAACTGCTTCGAGAATCGCATCTTTACAGAATGGTGCTGGCACGTAGATCACCGACGCTGTTGCACCCGTCGATTCCACGGCTTCTGCCACTGTGTTAAACACCGGCAAACCGAGATGGGTAGTTCCCCCTTTACCCGGTGATACCCCACCAACCATTTGCGTACCGTATTCGATCGCCTGCTCAGAGTGGAAGGTACCCTGTCCACCCGTAAAGCCCTGACAGATGACTTTGGTGTCTTTATTAATCAGCACTGACATTGTTATTTACCCTCCGCTGCAGCAACGACTTTCTGTGCGGCTTCTGTGAGTGAGGTGGCCGCGATGATGTTCAAGCCGCTATCGGCTAGTTTCTTCGCACCTACTTCGGCATTATTGCCTTCTAGGCGAACGACAACAGGCACTTTCACGCCCACTTCTTCCACTGCGCCAATGATGCCGTCGGCAATCAAGTCACAGCGAACGATGCCGCCGAAGATATTCACCAATACTGCCTTCACATTGCTGTCAGACAGGATAATCTTGAATGCTTCAGTCACACGCTCTTTCGTCGCGCCACCGCCGACATCCAAGAAGTTAGCAGGGCTACCGCCGTGCAGATTAACAATATCCATGGTGCCCATCGCAAGACCTGCACCATTGACCATGCAGCCAATGTTTCCATCGAGGGCAACGTAGTTCAGTTCCCACTGCGCCGCATGCGCCTCACGGGCGTCTTCTTGGCTTGGATCGTGCATCGCGCGAACCTGTGGCTGGCGATAGACCGCATTGCTATCAATCGACAGTTTTGCATCCAAGCAGTGCAGGTTGCCCTGATCAGTGATCACCAATGGGTTCACTTCAACCAATGCGACGTCTTTGTCAAGAAACAGCTGTGCAATCCCCATGAAGATCTTGGTGAACTGCTTGATTTGGTCACCTTCAAGGCCCAATTTAAATGCCAGTTGACGGCCTTGATAAGGCTGAGGACCAACTAAAGGATCAATCGATGCTTTGTGAATTAATTCAGGCGTTTCTTCCGCCACTTTCTCAATTTCCACACCGCCTTCTGTTGACGCCATGAAAACCACGCGGCGTGAGCCACGGTCAACGACCGCACCGAGATATAGCTCTTTGGCGATATCAGTGCAGGATTCAACGAGAATTTTACTAACCGGTTGGCCATTCGCATCTGTTTGGTAAGTAACAAGGTTTTTACCTAGCCATTGTTGTGCGAACTCGCGAATTTGTTCTTTAGAGGAAGCCAGTTTTACGCCGCCCGCTTTACCGCGACCGCCCGCGTGGACCTGACATTTGACGACCCATTTGTCGCCACCAATTTTGTCGGCTGCTTCAGCAGCTTCTTGTGGTGTGTCGCAAGCATAGCCCTCTGAAACTGGTAGACCATATTCAGCGAACAGCTGCTTTGACTGATATTCGTGCAGATTCATGATGTTCTATCCGTGTTAATGTCCATTATTGTGTCTTTGTGCTTTCCAAATGAGGGGACTCCGTCCCCTCGACTGACAGCCAGCACATCACGTACTGGCCCATCAGTTAAACGTCCAATAGCAGACGTGTTGGGTCTTCAAGAAGCTCTTTGATGGTAWCCAGGAAGCCAACCGATTCACGGCCGTCAATCAGACGGTGATCGTAGGAAAGCGCCAAGTACATCATTGGTAGGATCTCTACCTTGCCATCTACCGCCATTGGGCGGTCTTGAATTTTGTGCATGCCAAGAATGGCTGCCTGAGGTGGGTTAATAATTGGCGTCGACATCAGCGAACCAAATACCCCACCGTTAGTGATCGTAAAGTTACCCCCGGTTAGCTCATCAACGGTTAGCTTACCGTCTCGGCCTTTGACCGCGAGATCACGGATCCCTTTCTCGATATCCGCAAAGCCTAGCTTATCGCAATCACGCAGCACTGGGGTGACCAAACCGCGTGGTGTTGATACCGCCATGCTCACATCGAAGTAGTTGTGATAAACGATGTCATCACCGTCGATAGACGCATTCACTTCAGGGTAACGCTTGAGCGCTTCAACCACTGCCTTCACATAGAAAGACATGAAGCCGAGGCGAATATCATGGCGTTTTTCGAAGCTATCACGATACTGCTTACGCAGTTCCATAATCGGCTTCATGTTGACTTCGTTGAACGTGGTCAACATTGCGGTACTGTTTTTCGCTTCCAACAAGCGCTCAGCAACACGCTTACGCAAACGTGTCATTGGCACACGTTTTTCACCGCGCTCAGCCACAGCAGGGACGTCTTGGGCAGGTTTGCCTTGCTCGCCACCTTTTGGCTTGTTCTTCAGGTAAGCATCAACATCTTCTCGGGTAATACGCCCACCCACACCTGTGCCTTTCACCGCATCAGGAGAGATATCATGCTCGGCTAGTAAGCGACGCACGGCTGGGCTCAATGCATCATTAGACTCTTCTTCCAGTGATGCTGTATGGCGCTTATCCGGTGACGCTTCTGATTCAGCAGGCACGTCTTTGGTCGGCTCTCCTGCCACAGCGCCTTCTTTCAACTTAGCGATGGCTTGTTTCGCCAACACGGTTGACCCTTCATCTTCAATGATTGACTCCAACACGCCATCAGCAGGCGCAGGCACTTCCAGTACCACTTTATCCGTTTCAATATCAACCAGTACTTCGTCACGGGTTACCGAGTCACCTGGCTGTTTGTGCCATGTGGCAATCGTTGCGTCAGCCACAGATTCGGGTAAATCGGGAACCAGAATTTCGATTGTCATATCGTAGTTATCCTTAATGTTCTAGTTCTTACTTGAGGGTCAGAGCGTCTTCGACTAACGCTTTTTGTTGTTTCTGGTGTACGGACATATAGCCTACCGCTGGCGATGCTGATGCCTCTCGTCCTGCGTAGGTTAAGGTAGCATCATCTGGAATCGCCGCACGGAAATTGTGCTGGCTGCTATACCAAGCCCCTTGGTTTTGAGGCTCTTCTTGGCACCACACAAAGTCTTTCGCATTGGTGTAAGGAGCGATAGCTTCTTTCACCGCATCCAATGGGAACGGATAAAGCTGCTCAATACGGATAATCGCCACATTGTCGATTTCCGACTTACGACGCGTTTCCAGTAGGTCGTAATACACCTTGCCTGCGCACATGACGACGCGTTCAACCTTGTTCGCATCCAGCTCATCCATCTCGCCAATGGCGGGGAGGAAATCACCATCAGATAAGTCTTCAAGGCTCGACACACACAGCGGGTGGCGCAGCAGCGACTTAGGTGACATCACAATCAATGGACGACGCATGGGGCGAACCACTTGGCGACGCAGCATGTGATAGACCTGTGCAGGCGTTGAGGGTACCACCACTTGCATGTTTTGTTCGGCACACAGCTGTAGATAGCGTTCAAGACGCGCCGATGAGTGCTCGGGGCCTTGTCCTTCATAGCCGTGAGGCAACAGCATGGTTAATCCGCACATACGGCGCCATTTTTGTTCCCCAGAGCTGATGAACTGATCAATCACCACTTGCGCGCCATTGGCAAAGTCACCGAACTGTGCTTCCCAAACGGTGAGACCACCAGGCTCTGCCGTTGCATAGCCATATTCGAACGCGAGAACCGCCTCTTCAGACAACACAGAGTCAAACACTTGGAATGGCCCTTGTTTGTCGTGAATATTCGCCAGTGGCAAATAGGTACTGCCGTCAGTTTGATTGTGCAAGACCGCATGACGGTGGAAGAAGGTACCTCGTCCGGAGTCTTGGCCGGTAATACGGATACGTTTGCCATCATCCACCAGCGTCGCATACGCCAAGGTTTCCGCCATACCCCAATCTAGCTTTTTCTCACCTTCCACCATGACTTTACGATCGTTATAAAGCTTGGCGACACGGCTATGAAGCTTGTGGCTTTCTGGCAATTGGCAAATCCGATGGCCGAGCTCTTTCAGACGCTTAGCGTCAAACTTACTCGCCCACTCTACGGTCCAATCATGCCCAAGATAAGGGGTCCAATCGACCGAGTGCAACGCCATCGGGCGCCATTCTTTGACCACACATTCACCACGGTCAAGCGCATCGCGATACTCGTTGATAAGCTCGGTCGCTTTCTCAAGATTCGCAACACCCTGCTGATCAAGAACGTCCGCATAAAGCTTACGCGGTGTCGGATGCTTCTTGATCTTTTGGTACATCATAGGCTGTGTCGCGTTGGGCTCATCCGCTTCGTTGTGACCGTGACGGCGATAACACACCAAGTCAATGACCACATCACGCCGGAATTCGTTACGGAAATCAAGCGCTAAGCGAGAAACGAAGGCAACAGCTTCAGGATCATCCGCGTTTACGTGGAAGATTGGCGCCTGCACCATTTTGGCAATATCAGTACAGTATTGCGTAGAACGAGAATCGGCTGGGTTCGAGGTGGTAAAACCGATCTGGTTATTGATGACGATACGTACCGTGCCGCCAACTTGGAAACCACGCGCTTGAGACATGTTAAAGGTCTCTTGCACGACCCCTTGGCCAGCAATCGCCGCATCACCATGAATCGTGATCGGTAAGACACTCGAACCGGTGGCATCTTCGAGACGATCTTGACGTGCTCTAACTGAGCCCATAACCACAGGGTTGACGATCTCAWGGTGAGATGGGTTGAAGGCAAGCGCTAAATGCACATCACCACCTGGCGTGGCAAAATCAGACGAGAAGCCTTGGTGATATTTCACATCACCGGTGCCCCAGGTTTCGTCTTGTTTACCCGCAAACTCGTCAAACAGTTCTGACGGCTTTTTACCCAGCACATTCACCAACACGTTCAAGCGGCCGCGGTGAGCCATACCGACCACCACTTCACGAGCACCTTTACCACCAGCGTGGCGGATGAGCTCTTTAAGCATCGGGATCAGTGCATCCCCCCCTTCGAGAGAGAAGCGCTTTGCGCCTGGGAACTTCGCGCCCAAATAGCGCTCTAGTCCTTCAGCCGCGGTCAGTTCTTCTAGGAAGGTCAGCTTTTCTTGTTCGTTGAATTGCGGCTGCCCAACCACAGACTCTAATCGGCTTTGGATCCAACGTTTCTCTTCCGTGTCAGTAATATGCATATATTCAGCACCGATAGACCCACAATAGGTCTTCTGCAGTGCTTCATAAAGCTCGCCCAGCTGCATATTGTCTTTACCAATTGCAAATGAGCCGACATTGAAGTTTTCGTTGAAATCCTGCTCGGTAAGCGAGTGGAAAGCAGGTGATAGATCGGGTACTTGATTACGCTTCCATAAACCCAGCGGGTCAAGATTGGCCTGCTGATGGCCGCGGAAACGAAATGCGTTAATAAGTTGAAGGACTTTGACTTGTTTCGCGTCTACGTCGGGGTCATTGACTGAGGCATTTGCACGCGCTGTCTCGGTAGCTAGGCGTCGAAAGTAATCACGAACGCGAGAGTGGGGTTGTTCTACCGCGGTTTCATTCACCGCTGGTAGTTGGTCAAAGACCGCTCTCCATTCTTGATCAACTAACTCCGGGTCACTGAGGTACAGTTCGTAGAGGTCTTCTACGTAAGTTGCATTGGCGCCAGCCAAATGAGAAGACTCCATCCAAGCCTTCATCACGCCATTTTGCATTGTTATCCCTTAACCACTAGTTATTTATCCAAACACCGGTTCTAAGCCGGGTTACCTGTTATTTAGCCCCGTCCGTGGACGGGGCTTTATAGTTCACGTTAATGTACGAAAGCGTTTTAAACGCCACGCTGAATCAGCATCGACTTGATGTGCCCAATTGCTTTCGTTGGGTTTAATCCCTTAGGACACACACTGACACAGTTCATGATACCGTGGCAACGGAAGACACTAAAAGCGTCGTCCAGATCAGATAAGCGCTCTTCGGTCGCGGTATCACGGCTATCTGCTAACCAACGATACGCTGCGAGCAGCCCTGCCGGCCCGACAAATTTGTCTGGGTTCCACCAGAAAGAAGGGCAAGAGGTGCTGCAACACGCACACATGATGCACTCATACAAGCCGTCCAACTCCGCGCGGTCTTCAGGGGCTTGTAAATTCTCCCGTGATGGCGGTGTGTCATCGTTGATTAAGTAAGGTTTAACCCGCTCGTAGTTCTCATAGAACTGACTCATATCGATGATAAGGTCACGCACAACCGGCAAACCGGGCAATGGACGGATCACAATTTCTGATTTGTCCATCAGTGATGAGAGTGGCGTGATACACGCCAATCCATTCTTACCATTCATGTTCACGCCGTCCGAACCGCACACACCTTCGCGACATGAGCGACGGAATGCTAACGTCGGATCTTGCTCTTTTAGTTGAATGAGCGCGTCCAATAGCATCATGTCCGACCCTTCAGGCACGTCGAGCGTGTAATCCTTCATATATGGCGCATCGTCCACATCTGGATTGTAGCGATAGACTGAAAACTTAACGTTCATCGTTTTCGACCCCCTTAGTAAGTACGCGCTTTCGGTGGGAAAGCGTCACGATGCACTGGCGCCATGTTGACGTCGCGCTTCGACATAGATTCCGTTTCTGGATTGTAGATGGAGTGGCATAGCCAGTTCTCATCATCACGCTCTTGATAATCAAAGCGTGCATGAGCGCCACGGCTTTCGGTACGATAGTTTGCCGCTACCGCCGTTGAATAAGCGGTTTCCATCAGGTTCTCCAGCTCCAAACACTCGATACGCTGAGTGTTGAACTCAGTCGACGTATCGTCCAATCGTGCGACTTTCAAACGTTCACGGATTTCTTGCAGTTCTTTGAGGCCTTTTTCCATCGCCTCACCTTCGCGGAATACCGAGAAGTTTTCTTGCATACACGCTTGGAGATCTTTACGGATTTCTACAGGGTCTTCGCCTTTTTGCGTGCTGTTCCAGCGGTTCAAGCGCGCTAAAGAGGCTTCAATATCAGATTCGCTTGCATCACGCGCTTCAACTTGCGCGGCCAAGGTTTCACCAAGGTGTAGACCCGTTGCACGGCCAAAGACCACCAGATCAAGCAATGAGTTACCGCCCAAACGGTTTGCGCCATGGACAGACACACTCGCGATCTCACCACAGGCAAACAGGCCTTGTACTTCAACGTCGTGTCCCATTGGATCTTGTTTGATCGCTTGACCAGACACTTGCGTTGGAATACCGCCCATCATGTAGTGGCAGGTTGGGATGACCGGAATTGGCTCTTTGACCGGATCCACGTGCGCAAAGGTACGAGACAGATCCAAAATGCCTGGCAAGCGTGACTCAAGGACATCTTTACCCAAGTGGTCGAGCTTAAGCTTGATGTGTGGACCCCAAGGGCCATCACAACCTCGACCTTCTCGGATTTCGATCATCATAGAGCGTGCGACCACGTCACGACCAGCCAGGTCTTTTGCGTTCGGCGCGTAACGCTCCATAAAGCGTTCGCCATCTTTATTAAGCAGATAGCCCCCTTCACCACGGCAGCCTTCAGTCACCAAGACACCGGCGCCAGCAATCCCTGTTGGGTGGAACTGCCACATTTCCATGTCTTGCATCGGAACACCTGCGCGCAACGCCATACCGACACCGTCACCCGTGTTGATGTGCGCATTGGTGGTGGATTGATAAATACGCCCTGCACCGCCCGTTGCAAGCACGGTCGCTTTCGATTTGAAATAGCAAATCTCACCAGTTTCCATGCACATCGCGGTGGCACCAACCACCGCACCGTCTTGGTTTTTCACCAAATCGAGGGCATACCATTCCGAGAAGATGGTGGTTTTGTTCTTGATGTTTTGCTGGTACAGCGTGTGAAGCAATGCATGACCAGTTCGGTCTGCCGCTGCGGCTGTACGCGCTGCCTGTTCACCGCCAAACTCTTTCGATTGGCCACCAAACGGACGCTGATAGATAGAGCCGTTTTCAAAGCGCGAAAACGGTAGGCCCATTTTTTCGAGTTCAATGACCGATTGCGGGCCGGTTTTACACATGTACTCGATGGCGTTTTGGTCTCCGATATAATCCGACCCTTTCACCGTGTCATACATGTGCCATTGCCAATTATCCTTGTGTGAGTTACCCAGTGCTACCGTAATACCACCCTGCGCAGATACAGTGTGAGAACGAGTCGGAAAGACTTTTGATAACAACGCACAAGACAGGCCTTGTTCAGAAATTTGCAGGGCGGCGCGCATACCTGCACCACCTGCGCCAATAACGATTGCGTCAAATTCGCGAACTGGAATACTCACTTACACACCCCACAGTACAAAGAAACCGGCAAACACATAGATCAGCAGCAAGGCAACTACACCCAATTGAAGCAGACCACGCAACAAAGCGGGCTTGATGTAGTCAGTTAACACTTGCCACATACCGATCCATCCGTGAATGAGAATCGACACCAGTGCCAGCATGGTAAAAACCTTGGTGCTGGTTTGGCCAAAAAAGGCTGTCCATGAGGCGTACGTAATGTCCGGCCCAAATGCAGCAAATCCGACCATATAAAGTGTGTAAAGTGTGATGATAATCGCAGTGGCCCGAATGAGTACAAAGTCATGTACACCATTACGCCCCACC
The DNA here is from genome assembly GCF_001995355.1 of Salinivibrio sp. PR919. Taxonomy (NCBI): domain Bacteria; kingdom Pseudomonadati; phylum Pseudomonadota; class Gammaproteobacteria; order Vibrionales; family Vibrionaceae; genus Salinivibrio; species Salinivibrio sp. PR919. The sequence goes on from NZ_MUFL01000005.1 coordinate 15,935, forward strand.
GATGAAATGTTTTTCGTTACCATACCAAAATCCCCGCCAGTACAGACAACACGCCGGTCAATGCAAATGCCACCTGAGCGCTTTTCGCACCCGTTTCTAACTCTTCAAAATAACCGATATCCTGCATAAGGTGGCGGATACCACCTACAATGTGATAGGCAAGCGCCGTGAGGATGCCCCAAAGGACAAACTTGACGAAGAAGCTATCGACGATGGCAGACGCAGTTTCAAAACCGCTAGGTGAAGAGAGAGACAGGCTAAGTAGCCACAATAGGATGGCGATCGAGACGAAGGTGATGACACCTGCTACTCGATGCATGATAGACGCAATCGCTGTGATGGGGAAACGAATGGTCTTAATGTCGAGGTTTACGGGTCTTGGCTTTCTTTCTTTCACGATATTGCCCACTCAGCTCCATTGAGCATTTATAGTTATTTACACTCTCTGAACCTCAGTACTCAAAGCGTAAGACCTGCAACATCTGTGTAACGTGCTTTGCGTACCTTATTGCTATTAACTGCAACTTTGAGCAAATGGATCACGTCAATTTAGAAAGGTGTTTGAGCCCCTAAACGCCCTAGGATACTGATATGCCCAGAGACCTCGCAAAAGTATACGCGGCGTAACAAGCAATTACAAACGCTCAAAATTGACAGGAATCTCACAACAGATATTTAACCCGCATTGCAAATAAGTTATTAACTCGCGCACACATCGTTAGGTTAAAAATTGACATCACCTAGGCCGATCGGTAAAACGGTCGGGTCCGTATCCTGGATGGGATTATAAAATAACAAAGGAGATTGTTATGGCAGAGAAGAAAGCTACCCTACATATTGAAGGGCAAGCACCAATCGAACTGCCGATCATGGGGGGCACTGTCGGGCCAGAGGTCTTGGACGTACGTGCATTAGGTGCAAACGGATATTTCACCTTTGATCCGGGCTTTGTCGCCACGGCATCATGTGAATCGCAAATCACCTACATCGACGGCGCTGCAGGCGTTTTGCTGCATCGCGGTTACCCTATTGATCAACTCGCCAATAACGCTGATTACTTAGAAGTCTGTTATATCCTTCTTTACGGTGAAGTCCCTACGAAAAAGCAATATGAAGWATTCCGCTCGTTAATCGTGCGCCACACCATGGTACATGAGCAAATCGCGAGTTTCTTCCACGGGTTCCGTCGTGACGCTCACCCTATGGCCGTCATGGTCGGTGTCGTCGGTGCACTGGCTGCTTTCTATCACGACTCACTGGATATCAATAACGACCAGCACCGCGAAATTACCGCCTTCCGATTGCTCTCTAAAATGCCGACACTCGCGGCAATGTGTTACAAGTACTCGATTGGCCAGCCATTTATCTATCCGCGCAACGACCTAGATTACGCAGAGAACTTCCTCCACATGATGTTTGCCACGCCTTGTGAAGAATATGAAGTTAACCCAGTGGTCGCGCGTGCGATGGACAAAATCTTTACGCTGCATGCCGATCATGAGCAGAACGCATCCACCTCGACGGTCCGTCTAGCCGGCTCTTCAGGCGCGAACCCATTCGCGTGTATTGCCGCGGGGATCGCGTCACTTTGGGGGCCAGCTCACGGTGGTGCCAATGAGGCCTGCTTGCGCATGCTCGAAGAAATCGGTCATGTCGATAATATTCCTGAGTTTATTGGCCGAGCAAAAGACAAGGATGATCCTTTCCGTCTGATGGGCTTCGGACACCGGGTTTACAAAAACTACGATCCTCGCGCCACTGTGATGCGCGAAGCTTGTCATGAAGTATTGGAAGAACTGAGTATCCAAGACCCACTTCTCGATGTGGCGATGGAGCTCGAGCGTATTGCACTGTCTGATGATTACTTTATCGACAAGAAACTGTACCCAAATGTAGATTTCTACTCGGGCATCATTCTCAAAGCGATTGGTATTCCAACGTCCATGTTTACTGTGATTTTCGCAATGTCACGAACGATTGGTTGGATTGCGCATTGGAATGAAATGCACTCGGATCCCAACAATCGTATTGGTCGTCCGCGTCAGCTCTATACCGGCTACACGCAACGTGAATTCACGCCAATGAAACAGCGAGACTAACACCTTGCTTGCATAAAAACGCCGCCTAAACGAGGCGGCGTTTTTGTTTTCGTCAATCACTTATACCGGGTTGTCGATATCAATAAAATCCACCGTTAGGCCATATTGTTCAGCCAACCATTCACCGAGCGCTTTCACACCATAACGCTCTGTCGCATGATGGCCTGCAGCAATATAGTGGACACCCTGTTCGCGCGCTGAGAACGTCGTCCGTTCAGACACCTCACCCGACAGATAGGCATCCATATTCTGGTTTGCCGCTAAGTCGATAAAGTCTTGCGCACCGCCCGTGCATAAACCGACCGTTTCAATACGACGGGTGTGGCCGCCGTCAATAATCAAAGGGGCTCGGCCTAGAACCGCCGCCACTTGATGTTCAAACTGGGCTAAGGTCATCGGCGTCGAGAGCTTTCCGTAGACAGGAATCGATACGGGATTTCCGGGCTCTAACCCGCCGATCAACTCAATCCCCAATCGCTTAGCCAGTTGTGCGTTATTTCCCATGGTAGGGTGAATATCCAACGGCAAATGGTAGCCATATAAATTAATGCCATTTTCAATTAACGCTTTGATCCGTTGATACTTCATACCACGAATTTGCTGTGCTTCACCGCGCCAGAAGTAACCGTGGTGTACCAAGATGGCATCCGCATTCTGCTCAATCGCCGCATCAATAAGATCTTGGCAAGCCGTGACACCGGTAATCACTTTCTGTACTTGCTCACGCCCCTCAACTTGTAACCCATTCGGGCTATAATCTTTGATTTGGTCGGGCTTTAGCTCTGCGTTTAGGATTGCTTCGAGTTCGAGGTTATTCATGATGTCTCTTTCGTCGCTTTGAGATGTTGTATGTTAGTGTAACGTGCGGAATCGACATAAAAAAGCGGCTAACGTTTCCGTTAGCCGCTCAACCAGTAAGGCGTGATGTTTATAAAAAACCGCCCGCTTTTTCAGACTCAGCCAGCCAGACCGGCTTAGTACTATCTTTTAACCAGACTTGATGAAGATGACTATAAATACGCGATGCCAAAGGTGGCACCACTAATGTAGGCGCACATACAATACCTGCAACCACAACAGCGCTGCGACGCAAAACGACTTGGGTTTTATCGAACGGTTTATACATGACTAACCTCACTCATCTGACCAGTTGTGAGGAGAGTATATCATTCGTTTAGTATGTTTACTACATAATAGCGCAAAAATCGTTCAGCTACGACGATACAATCGATTAACAAGGTAATAAAATTACAATGACGACATCACCACTGTTTGCCCGTCGGCAGCAAATCGCAAAGGATATGGCTTGGATTCGCTCCCAACCGCCTTTGTTATCCTCTGCGGATTTTCCCATGGTCAATACCTCGACATGGCAAGTCGCTGATAACACCTTGGCAGAGATGTCTTATCGCGGACCACACCGCATTGGCTTTTACTACCAATGGCTATTAGCAAACCTAATTGCACAGCAACCTCACCTTAATGTGGTTGCTGAAGAGATACAGATTAATGATGCAGGTAAAACGGTTGGCGCCGTGGATTTCTTGATTGAAAATGGTGAGCAACTCGAACACTGGGAAGTCGCTGTAAAGTTTTATCTTGCCCATCAAGGTCGCTGGCTGGGTCCAAATGCTAAAGATGCATTAGACATCAAAGCTGAGCGTATGATGAACCATCAGCTTGCTATGTCCGATCATCCCCGCTTTTTAGCCGACCACCCACAATGGCGACCGCAAAAGAAGCGACTTTGTATCCACGGCCGTTTGTACCAGCCGTTTCACCAAAACGCACCACTCCCAGATGCACCCAGCGTCAATCTCGATTGTATTACTGGTTGGTGGTGCTGGCCCGAGGCCTTACCCCAAGACCGTCGTTATGCGTCTTTATCACGCGATCAGTGGTTGAGCATCCCTGATTTTCATACTTTACCCCGCTTTGATACAGCGGCGCTGGCTTCGCTGACACGCACTTGTCATTTGGTTGATGAGTATCTCACGCCCTGGTTTGTCGTCACCCCAGACTGGCCTCAAACTCTACCGCCTAAAGTATAGTGGCCGCCAGACGCACATAAAAAAGCCGCACCTTAACGGTACGGCCTTTACAACGCACGAGGGGATATTTGGCGTTTTATACCCCTTGCTCGGCAAAAACGTTATCCACGATCTGTTGCGCTTCTTTTTCAATCATGCGCAGGTGCGCCTCACCTTTAAAGCTCTCACAATAGATCTTGTAGATCTCTTCCGTACCAGAGGGGCGAGCAGCGAACCACCCAGACTCAGTGACGACTTTTAAGCCACCAATCGCTTCACCATTGCCTGGCGCGTGAGTCAGCTTTGCAGTAATGATATCGCCCGCTAACGTCTCCGCGGTCACCATTTCAGGGCTTAACTGGCTAAGCACTTGTTTTTGCTGCTTGTTCGCCACCGCTTGTAAACGGTTATAGGCGGGATCGCCATGCTTATTCACCAGTGTTTGATAGTAAGCGTGAGGTGTCATGCCGGTCACCGCGAGGATCTCAGCGGCCAGTAAACACAGAATAATGCCATCTTTATCGGTCGACCAAGGCTGTCCATCCAAGGTTAAGAAAGAGGCGCCCGCACTTTCTTCGCCACCAAAGCCAAGCTGGCAGTGATGCAGACCATCGACAAACCATTTAAAGCCAACCGGGACTTCCACCAGCTTTCTATCAAGATCCGCAACCACTTTGTCAATAATGGCACTCGACACGAGTGTTTTACCCACACCTAAGCGACTCGGCCATTGCTGACGATGGCGGAAAAGATAATCAATACAAACCGCTAAATAATGATTAGGGTTCATCAAGCCATCTGATGACACAATGCCGTGGCGGTCAAAATCAGGGTCATTCCCAAAAGCAAGATCATAGTGGTCTTTGTGTGCTAACAATCCCGCCATCGCATAGGGTGAGGAACAATCCATGCGGATCACACCGTCGCTGTCGAGAGGCATGAAGCCAAAAGTCGGATCGACTTTCTCATTCACGAGGGTAATATCGAGCTGATAATGTTCAGCGATTTTTTGCCAATAGCGAATCCCAGCCCCACCCAGAGGATCAACAGCCAGTTTTAATCCTGCCGCTTGAAYGGCTTTAATATCCACGACACGCTCGAGCCCAGCGACATAAGGGGTCACTAAGTCTTGCTCTTGGTAGTAAGCGCTTGCCCGTGCTTCGTCAATAGCCAACCGTTTCACGCCTTCTAAGCCAGCATCTATATAATCGTTGGCTCGTGCTTCAATCGATTTTGTGATGGCCCCTTCTGCTGGGCCGCCATGCGGAGGGTTGTACTTAATTCCCCCATCTTGCGGTGGATTATGTGAGGGGGTGATCACAATCCCGTCCGCTTGCTCAGCATGATCACGGTTATAAGCCAGAATTTGTTGGGAAATGCCCGGCGTTGGCGTATAGCCCTGATCTGCTTGCGCAATAACCTCTACCTGATTGGCCGTCAATACTTCAACCACGGCACCGAAAGCGGGCTCGGACAGCGCATGCGTATCTTTACCCACAAAGACAGGTCCCGTGATACCAAGCGCACGGCGCTCATCACAGATGGCCTGAGCAATCGCGTGAATGTGATCACGGTTGAATGTTGTATTTAGTGCACTGCCACGGTGGCCTGATGTTCCAAACGCAACGCGCTGCGCCGGATTGCCGGGGGTTGGCTGGGCCTGAAAAAAGCGCGTGACTAGCGCTGGAATATCGCATAAATCAGCGGCGTCTGCGCGCTGCCCTGCTTGGGGATGCACTGCCATAAATCTCGTCTCCCATGAGTGGCATAGATTAAATCGCGTTGACAACCTTTTCGATCAAATCGCTGGGGAACTGCATTTTTTCCATAAGCTGCTCCACCATTTGGCGCTTACGGCCGGTATTAGTGTTGGTGATTACCCAAAAAGGTGTCTCTGGAATTTGTTTCGGCTTGGTGGTTTTGCCGCTTTCTAACAACGTTTGCTGATTGTCAGCAAAATACAGACGAGTGCGTCCTTTTAGAGCCATCCCATCGGCAAAACCTTGCTGGTCCACACGATATAGGGTGGTCAAAACGAGCATAAAGCGCCCGATTGCACGCTCTTGCGCTGCAAACTCATCCGAGATCAATAGCGATCGCATCGCTTTAACGCGATCAACAGACGCACTGCGTCCTGCATCTTTACTCACTACGATGCCGCTAGAACGAGAGGGTGTCGGTGCAGGCTGTGTTGACTGCTGCGCCGAATCCGACAGCAATAAGCGGCGCAAAATATCTGATGCGCTCTCACCAATATGCTGCGTTTGGCTGGCAATGTACCGGTATAGCTCCTCGTCAACCTCAATCGTCTTCATTGTTTTTCATCGAGTCCTGTTTGTCGTTTAACGGGGCGATTATACAGAGATAGATAGGTATACTCTACGCCAAAGCCAGTAATCTGAGAGAAAAGCAACGTGTTATTAAACGAAAAGTCTCGCGGTGAGGGCTCGCCGCTCGTATTGATCCACGGTTTATTCGGCAATCTCGACAATCTAGGCGGATTAGCAAAAACCTTGGCTGATCACTTTTGTGTTTATCAAATTGATCTACCTAATCACGGCCAGTCCTATCATACTAAGCTGGTCGATTATCAGGCACAGTCGGACGCGGTTGTCGCATGGATGGATCACCATCAACTCGACAAGGTGACATTAGTCGGTCACTCAATGGGCGGGAAAGTTGCTATGGCTATCGCACAGCGCTTTCCTGAGCGCGTGACACAGTTGGTGGTCATGGATATTGCCCCCGTCGACTATCAAGTTAATCGGCATGACGCGGTGTTTACGGCGCTAAAACGCACCCAAAACATTCCCTTGACCAGTCGTCAACAAGCACAATCCATCATGGATGAGACAATTGAAAACCCAGGCGTGACACAATTTTTATTGAAATCACTCTATAAAACCGATCAAGGTCACTACGCCTGGCGCTTCAATATTGATAATCTTTATCACGGTTATCGCGATATTATGGGCTGGCAGGCATTCGGACAGTATTCAGGCCCGACTCTGTTTGTAAAAGGTCAACAATCTGAATACATTTTGCCCGAGCATCGTGATGCGATTATAGAACAGTTCCCGCATTCGAAAGCGCACATGGTGGCAGGCACAGGCCATTGGCTACATGCTGAAAAACCTGCTGTGGTTGCCAACGTTATTGAGCGCTTTTTAATGCAGGGAGAGCGTTAACAGGTCTGTGACCCTTGTGGTATATTGCGCCGCATATGTCGGTGCTCAATGGAGGCACGCATGCTTTACGAGCACTTTCAATTGCTCGAAAAAATTGGCCTAGACCTCGTTTTTGCTGCCATTTTCTTTTTTATCGGAATGGCAATCAAAGACGTACTAAAAGAAGGCAATGTGCCAGTTTTTGGTCGACGTATTGTCTGGTTTGTTCTCACACTAGGCTGTGTTGGTTTTATTACAAAAGGGGTTATTCAACTGTTCTGGGAAGGTGTTGGCATCGGCTAACATCCCTAAACGGAGAATGATCCCACGTACGCTCTAGCGTATAGGAGTGTGAAAAAGCACCGCTTTTTCTTTAATTCGAGTTAGTTGCAAACAGCAACCCACTGAAAAAAACGGGTATTTTTTATATGGCGAGTGTAGGTCTCTTCTTTGGTAGTGACACAGGTAACACTGAAGCAATTGCAAAGAGCATTCAAAAGCAACTGGGCAAACAGATGGTCCATGTGCAGGATATTGCGAAAAGCAGTAAAGAAGATATCGATAACTTCGATCTTCTCCTGCTGGGTATCCCAACTTGGTACTATGGCGAAGCACAGTGTGATTGGGATGACTTCTTCCCAGAACTTGAGCAAATTGACTTCTCAACCAAATTGGTCGCCATCTTTGGCTGTGGTGATCAGGAAGATTATGCAGAATATTTCTGTGACGCAATGGGCACGGTACGTGACATTGTTGAAGCAAAAGGCGCGACCATCATTGGCCATTGGCCAACCGAAGGCTATGAGTTTGAAGCCTCTAAAGCCTTGGTAGACGACAATCACTTTGTCGGCTTGTGCGTCGATGAAGACCGTCAACCTGAACTGACCGATGAGCGTGTCAGCAAATGGGTGAAGCAAGTCTACGAAGAAATGTGTTTGGCGGAATTAGAAGACTAACTCGTCAATGAACCACCAAAACGCCAAGACTCTCTTGGCGTTTTTTCTATGCGGCGTCTTGGGTTAGGTCACGGTATTGACGTTTTTTTCTCACATATAAGGTGCGCTTCACTTCAGCCACCACCTCCCCCTTCGCGTCTTTGACATGCACAACAAACTCGGGTAACACTTTCTCCCCTCTTCCAGCCTGTTGCTGAATGTCTTGCAACACCGCATCGCTAATCACAAAATCGGCAAATAAGTCGGTGGTGCCCGGTTTGATGAAATTAATATCCGCTTGTTTATCCCACACATGATACTGTGGTCCGAGTATGCCCATTAACATCAAGGCATAAACAGGATCGGTCAGTGAAAAAATACTGCCACCATATTGTGTTCGATTCGCGTTTTTGTTCCACCAGCGCAGTTTTAACCGCATATTGACGCACTTAAAGTCGTCACTGATAGACTCAATATGGATCCCCGCTCCCCAGAAGGGAGGCCAACTATTTAATGCCCACTTCACAATTCTTGGTTTATAGAACCGATACATAACTGATTGACGTCCTTATCTGGTCTTACCAGACAATATTTACATCTAGAAAACATTGTTGCAACCAAGAATGATCAAAATTCGTTCGTCTAAACGTTCCTTGCTGTAGCGAGCGCCGAGCAATTTTGATAGTCTTAATAAATATTTTCCTTGCTAATCAAACTGTCTCTCGCAGGCAGAAAACAGGTAGATACACATGTCAGACAATAACCAGGCGTTGAAGCAAGCTGGGCTAAAAGTCACGCTGCCACGGCTCAAGATCCTAGAAGTGCTGCAACAGCCCGATTGCCAGCATATCAGTGCCGAAGACCTGTATAAGAAGTTGATTGATCTAGGCGAAGAAATTGGCCTAGCGACGGTATACCGTGTCCTCAACCAGTTTGATGATGCCGGCATTGTCACCCGTCACCACTTTGAAGGTGGAAAATCGGTGTTTGAGTTAGCGACTCAGCACCACCATGATCACCTCGTCTGTCTTGACTGCGGTAAAGTCATTGAGTTTTCGGATGATTTGATTGAAGAGCGTCAAAAGGAAATTGCCGGTCGTTTTAATGTTCGTCTTACCAACCATAGCTTGTATCTCTATGGTCACTGCCAAGAAGGCGACTGCAAAGCAGATCCATCGATTCACAATGATGACTGAATGATCAAGGCTTGAGTGACTTGATGTTGTCATAAAGAAGTCCTCTTTATGTCAACGTATTTCAGAACGGGACATAAACCTATAAAAAAGCCGGCAGTGTATGCCGGCTTTTTTTGATCGAGTAAAGACAAAGGTTACTTACCTTCAATCTTCGCCCATGTGTCACGTAAGCCTACGGTACGGTTAAAGACTAATGCCTCCGCACGACTGTCTTTGTTATCCGCACAGAAGTAGCCCGTGCGCTCAAATTGATAGCCAGCTTCAGGCTGCGCGTCTTTCAAGCTAGGCTCAACGTACCCGTGCATCACTTGCAAAGAGTCTGGGTTAATCGTCTCTACGAAGTTTTCTGCACTTGCAGGATTTGGCACAGTAAAGAGGCGATCGTACAAGCGGAACTCAGCCGGAACAGCTTCTGCCGCGGATACCCAATGGATTACCCCTTTTACTTTACGGCCATCTGCAGGGTCTTTTCCTAGCGTCTCAGGATCGTAGCTACAGTACACCGTAGTGATGTTTCCGTGCTCATCTTTCTCRCAACGCTCGGCTTTGACTACATAAGCATTACGCAGGCGTACTTCTTTATCCAACACCAAACGCTTATATTTTTTGTTAGCCGATTCACGGAAGTCTTCGCGCTCAATCCAGATCTCGCGAGAGAAAGGCACCTGACGCTGTCCCGTCTCTGGTTTGTTTGGATGATTCGGGGCACTTAGCCACTCAACGTCATCCGCTTTGTTTTCAATCACCAGCTTGATCGGATCCAAAACGGCCATCGCTCGCGGTGCGCGTTCATTCAGATCATCACGAATACACGACTCCAGTGCACTCATTTCGATGATGTTATCTTGCTTGGTGACACCAATTCGTTTGCAGAACTCACGAATAGACGCAGGCGTGTAACCACGACGACGTAGACCAGAAATCGTCAACATACGTGGATCATCCCAGCCATTGACGAGCTGCTCTGACACCAGTTGGTTGAGCTTACGCTTGGACATCACGGTGTATTCCAAGTTTAGGCGACTAAACTCGTACTGATGCGGGGTGCAATCGATGGTGATGTTTTGCAACACCCAGTCATATAAGCGGCGGTTGTCTTGGAACTCCAGAGTACATAACGAGTGAGTGATCCCTTCCAATGCATCCGAGATACAGTGGGTAAAATCATACATCGGATAAATACACCACTTATCACCCGTCTGGTGGTGATGTGCAAAACGTACGCGATAGATAACTGGGTCGCGCATCACCATGAAAGGTGACGCCATATCGATTTTAGCGCGAAGACACGCAGTGCCCTCGGCAAATTCGCCCGCGCGCATTTTTTCAAATAACGTGAGGTTTTCTTCCACCGCACGATCACGATAAGGGCTCGGCTTGCCCGGCTCTGTCAACGTACCTCGGTACTCGCGGATTTGATCTGGGCTTAATTCGTCGACATACGCCAAACCTTTTTCAATCAGTTCAACCGCAAAGCCGTACAACTTATCAAAATAGTCTGATGAATAGCGCTCTTTACCTGCCCACTCAAAGCCAAGCCATTGGACGTCGCGTTTGATCGAGTCAACGTACTCAACGTTTTCTTTTTCTGGGTTGGTATCATCAAAGCGCAAATTGCACTCACCTTGATAATCCTGCGCAATACCGAAGTTCAGGCAAATAGACTTAGCGTGACCGATATGCAGATAGCCATTAGGCTCCGGCGGGAAACGGGTCACGACTGATGTGTGTTTTCCCTCCGCCAAATCTTTATCAATGATTTGACGAATAAAATTGGTTGGACGAGCTTCAGCATCACTCATCAAGGTTACCTCGTATCAAAACAGTGCGAATTTTACAGCTACATGGATACTATGATCTCTTATTCCGGCACTTTACTCAACCAGTTGTTGTTAAACTCGCCCTCGCATGCCCCTAAATGCGCTTTTTTTGTTCACCCCACCTCCCGAGCATAAAAAACGCCCAGCGTTAGCTGGGCGTTATCGGGTTTAGATTGTCTTTATAGTGGTCGCTTATGGCAATTTCACTGCAGACAAATCTTCATTATCCGGGATTTGCTTCATCTCACCGGCAATGATTTCGGCCAATGGGCCAAGAATGACTTGCAAGTTATTATCCCCTAACTTCACGACACCCATCGCGCCAATGGCTTTGAGTTTCGCTTCATCGACGATTTCACGGTTTGCCACCGATAGACGCAAGCGTGTGATACAAGCGTCGATAGATGTCAGGTTTTGATGTCCGCCTAACGCTTTGAGGTACTTACGTGCAAGCTCACGGTTGTCGCTGGTTTCATTCGTATTTGCGTTTCCAGCAGATGCGCCTTCAATGCTGTCATCTTCACGACCCGGGGTTTTCAAGTTCATGGCCATGATAGCCGCACGGAATGTCGCGTAATAAAGCACGAAGAATACCAAGCCCATCACAGGTAGCATGTACCACTCGTTGGCTACGGGGTTTTTTGACGACAACACCAAGTCGACAAGACCTGCAGAGAAGCCAAAACCGGCAGTCCAGTTAAAGGTGGCCGCGATGAACAAAGAGATGCCTGTCAAGAACGCATGCAACACAAACAGCACAGGTGCTACGAACAGGAAGGCGAACTCGAGAGGTTCAGTTACACCGGTAAAGAACGAAGCAAAACCGGCTGCAATCATGATAGATGCCACACGTGCTTTGTTCTCTGGACGTGCAGTGTGGTAAATCGCCAGTGCCGCCCCCGGTAGACCAAACATCATCACAGGGAAGAAGCCGGCCATGTACATGCCTGTGGTTCCCTTAATTGCTTCTCCAGAAGCAAGACCTTGTGCGCCCATCCAGAAACGGCCCAAGTCATTGATACCCACAGTGTCGAACCAGAATACCGCGTTAAGCGCATGGTGAAGACCGACAGGAATCAACAGACGGTTGAAGAATCCGTAGATACCTGCACCCGCGGCGCCTAAGTTAGTGATACTTTCACCGAAGTGAACCAAACCACCAAATACGACCGGCCATACAAACATCAGCACGAACGAAATCGCAATAGCGACGACTGAGACAAGAATGGGAACCAGACGTTTGCCACTGAAGAACGCCAGTGCTTTTGGCAGCTCTACACCGCTGTAACGGTTGTAAAGCTCTGCCGATACCACACCAATTAAAATACCGATAAATTGGTTGTTGATTTTGCTAAACGCCAGCTCATTGTTGTCTAGTGCAACATCCACGAGACCAATTTGGCTTACAGTACCAGGCGCACAAAGCGTGGTGATCACCATAAAGCCGACGAAACCTGCCAAGGCAGCCGCACCATCTTTATCTTTTGACATGCCGTAAGCCACGCCAATGGCGAACAGTAAAGACATATTTTCCATATCAATGATCGCCGCCCCTGACTTAATCAAGAAAGCAGCCAATGCGCTGTTACCACCCCAACCTGTTGGATCAAGCCAGTAGCCGACCCCCATCAAGATCGCTGCGGCTGGCAGTACCGCTACCGGTACCATCAGCGCACGACCTATACGTTGCGCGTATCCAAGAATATTCACCTTCGTTCCCCCTATGTGTTCTCAGAGCCATGCCGCAGTATTTGTTGTTTTCTGCGTCTGGCGTATCGCGTGAGATAATGACCAAAGCACTTTTTTTGTCAAACAATGTTAGTCAATTGCAGTTTATGTCAATAAATTCGCCTCGCAAATTAAAACCACCTTTTTTGTGAGTTTTATCACCGATCCACACCAAAAACAGAGAAATATGTTAGCCAGATCATAAAACTTATTTTATGATGAAAATAAATGAACATATTCGTTATGCTGTACCCGTAAGCCCACTGATTTATCGAGGTGTCCTGTGCGACTCATTCCATTACAAACCAGCCATCAAGTCGGCCTATGGTCGGCTAGATATATCGTTGATACTATTAATAAATTCGCTCCAAGCGCCGAACGCCCATTTGTGCTCGGACTGCCAACAGGCGGTACGCCACTGAATACTTACAAGCAACTGATCACCCTGTTCAATCAGGGCGAAGTGAGCTTTGAGCATGTGGTGACCTTCAACATGGACGAGTACTGCAATATCCCAGCCGACCATGACCAGTCATATCGTACCTTCATGTATGAAAACTTCTTTAAGCACATTGATATTAAAGAAGAAAACATCAACTTACTGAACGGAAATGCGAGCGATGTTGATGCGGAATGCAAACGTTATGAAGACAAGATCAAATCCTACGGCAAGATCCATCTCTTTATGGGCGGTGTAGGTAACGACGGTCACATTGCGTTTAACGAGCCAGCCTCTTCGCTGGCCTCTCGGACACGGATCAAAACCTTGACCGAAGATACCCGTATGGCAAACTCTCGCTTCTTTGATAATGATATCAACCAAGTACCTAAGCACGCGCTTACCATTGGCGTCGGGACGCTACTCGATGCTGAAGAGATCATGATTTTGGTCACTGGCCACAATAAGGCACAGGCACTTCAAGCAGCCGTGGAGGGGTCGGTCAATCACTTGTGGACTGTTTCCGCACTGCAGCTGCACCCTAAAGCCATGATTGTGTGCGATGCGCCTTCAACTGCCGAACTAAAAGTAAAAACAGTGAAGTATTTTCAGGAGCTTGAAGCCCAGAACATTCATAATTTATAAGGAATAACAGCATGTATGCGTTAACCCACTGCCGGATTTTTACTGGTCATGAAGTGCTTGATGACCACGCTATTGTCATCCGTGACGGCGTGATTGAGGACGTTTGCCCGCAACATGCGCTGCCGACAGAGATAGAAAAACGCTCACTCGACGGAGCTTACGTCAGCCCGGGCTTCATTGATCTGCAGCTTAATGGTTGTGGTGGTGTCATGTTTAACGATGCGATCACCACAGACACCATTGAGACCATGCACCGAGCAAACTTGAAGTCAGGGTGCACCAACTTCTTACCCACTCTGATCACGAGTTCAGATGATGACATGCGTGCGGCGATCAACGCGATGCGCGAATACAAAGCCCACCATCCGCATCAAGCTTTAGGCTTACACTTAGAAGGGCCTTACTTAAACAGCGCAAAAAAAGGCATCCACAGTCTCGACTATATTCGCCCCAGCAACGACAAGATGATTGCGTACTTGTGCGACAACGCCGACGTGATTACCAAATTGACGCTGGCGCCCGAACTCGCGCCCAAAGCGCACATTCAGGCGCTCACCAAAGCAGGCATTATCGTCTCCGCTGGCCACACTAACGCAACCTATGAGCAAGCACGGGAAGGCTTTGCTAATGGGATTGGGTTTGCGACCCACCTGTTCAATGCTATGACGGCGACTACCGGTCGCGAGCCCGGCATGGTTGGCGCGATTTATGATACGCCCGAGGTTTACACCGGCGTCATTGCTGACGGTTTCCATGTGTCTTACGCCAACATTCGTCTTGCACATAAAGTAAAAGGTGAGAAATTAGTGCTAGTTACTGATGCTGTGGCACCAGCAGGAGCCGACATGGATCACTTTATTTTTGTAGGCAAGAAAGTATATTACCGTGACGGCAAGTGTGTTGATGAGAATGGTACACTTGGCGGCTCTGCACTGACGATGAACGAAGCAGTTCGTAATAGTGTTGAGCATATAGGTATCGCCTTGGATGAGGCTCTGCGCATGGCAACGCTGTATCCTGCGCGCGCTATTGGTGTCGATCAGCTTTATGGCAGTATTCGCCCGGGGAAAATTGCGAATCTTGCTATTTTTGATCGCACACTCAACATCCGAGCGACGGTGGTTAACGGACAATATACACATAGCTAGGACATTTATGACTGGCGGACAAATCGGGAATGTCGACTTGGTAAAGCAGCTCAACGGGGCTGCCGTTTATCGGTTGATCGATCAACAAGGGCCCATCTCTCGCATACAAATTGCAGACGTGAGCCGTCTAGCACCCGCAAGTGTGACAAAAATAACCCGCCAATTGCTCGAACGTGGCTTGATCAAGGAAGTGGCTCAGCAAGCGTCAACCGGCGGTCGCCGAGCTATTTCTTTGACCACAGAATGCGCCCCATTCCATACCCTTGCGGTAAGACTGGGGCGTCATTTTATCGAGCTTTCACTCTATGATTTAAGTGGGACATCGCTTGCTGAACACGGGGAAGTTTTTCACTATCACGATCAAACCGAGTTAGTGAACGGCCTGATTCAGATTCTGAGTCAGTTTATTGACACCCACCAACAATCCATCAAAGAGCTGATTGCCATATCGGTCGTGATGCCCGGCCTGATTGATCCTGAATCTGGGGTCGTCGAATACATGCCTAACATCACGATTCAACAGCTAGCCCTTGCCGACACACTCCGTGAGGAGTTTGGTGTGCAAGCGTTTATTGGTAACGATATTCGCGGGCAAGCATTGGCGGAGCACTACTTTGGTGCCAGTCAAGCCTATTACGATTCGATGCTAGTCAGTGTTCACCATGGCACTGGCGCTGGGATTATCGTAAACGGGCAAATTTTCTTGGGCCATAACCGCAATGTAGGTGAATTGGGCCATGTTCAAATTGACCCTTTGGGTAAGAAGTGCCAATGCGGCAATTTTGGCTGTTTAGAGACCGTTGCCTCTAACGAAGCCATTATCGAACATGCACAACAGCTACTGGCTCAAGGGCACCCGAGCACGCTCAAACACGATGACAGTTTAACGATCGAAGCCATTTGTGAGGCCGCCGAGCAAGGCGATGAACTGGCAAGACAGGTATTGGTAAAGGTTGGCAATCATCTTGGCAAAGCCATTGCTATGACCGTTAACCTATTCAATCCTCAACTTGTGGTCATTGCTGGTAAGATCACGGCAGCAAAAAGTGTCGTCTTCCCCGCCATTCAGCGCTGTGTTGAAAACCAGTCACTGCCTAGCTTTCATCAAAAGCTAGACATTGTAAGCGCGAAGCTAGCAGAAAAACCTACCATGGCCGCTTTCTCGTTAGTTAAACGCGCCATGCTCAACGGCGAACTGTTACAAAAACTGCTCGAAGAGTGATCGTTTAACGGGTTTGACGTCTTGCTACGCAAACCCGTTTTTTCCGCAAAAATCTCACACTWTCCCTATCTAGCGTGTACATTATATACCCAAGCTATGGTGCGCTATAAGTTGGCAACGCGTCTCGGGCCTATCTCTTTTCTCAAAGTCGCGTAGACATCAAAGCGCCTTGTTCCTTATCGCTTAACCTCAGAGGAACTAAGCTCAAACAAGCTATTACTAAGGAGACCCATCAATGTCTCAAATTCATATCTTTAGTTGATTCAAAACTTTAAGATAAGTGTCGATGCTGTGTTTATTGGCTTTTGCACAAAAACACGGATTCTGTTTGCTCGCTAACTCACATAATAAGCATACGATATGGAACTGGTTTACATCTCAGCAGCCTTCATCAGCGGCTATATTCTGATGCGTTGTCACTTGCCACCTCTCGTTGGCTTTTTGATTGCTGGCTTTGCGCTACATGCGTTTGGCTACGAATCCACCCCGGTGATCTCTGATCTGGCCGATTTGGGTGTCACCTTGCTGCTTTTCTCGATTGGATTGAAGTTGGATGTCAAAACCCTACTTGCCAAGGAGATTTGGTTTGGCGCCACCGCCCATAACCTGCTGACTACGGGGTTGTTCACGCTGTCCTTGCTCGGCTTGAAAGCCCTAAGCGTGCCTATGCTTGCCGGTTTGAGCTTGTCAGAGTTGGCCCTGTTGGGTTTTGCCCTATCCTTCTCCAGTACCGTCTTTGCCATTAAGGCACTCCAAGAGAAAGGGGAGCTTAACGCCACCTATGGTACTTTGGCGATTGGCATTCTGATCATGCAAGATATCTTTGCGGTGGTCTTTATCACCGCTACGTCCGGAAAAACGCCTGAGCTCAGTGCACTACTGCTCTTTGCGTTACCTCTGCTTAAGCCAGTACTCAATAAGATACTAGATAACGCGGGGCACGGCGAAATGCTGGTGCTTTATGGCATTTTCTTGGCGTTAGTAGCGGGAGCGGGCTTGTTTGAGCTTGTTGGCGTTAAACCAGACTTAGGGGCGTTAATTTTAGGGATGCTGCTGGCAAGCCACCCTCGCGCCTCGGAAATGGCCAAATCGCTCTTTAATATGAAAGAGCTTTTCCTCGTGTGCTTTTTCCTCAACATTGGCTTATCCGAGCAGCCTACTTGGCAAAGCTTTGGCTTTGCATTGCTCCTCATGTTGCTTTTGCCTATCAAAGGGGTTCTCTATTACTGGATTGTCAGTGGCTTCCGCTATCGCGTGCGGACTGCTTTATTCACCACACTAACCCTATTTAACTTCAGTGAGTTTGGCTTAATCGTGGGGGGATTTGCGTATAAAGCTGGCCTTATGCCTGGCCCTATATTAGTGTCCATCGCTATTGCAGTGTCATTGAGTTTTGCGTTTTCCGCACCGCTCAATACATTCAGTAATCAGCTCTATACTTGGGCATCGCAGTGGTTGAAAGATAGAAACCCCGAGCAGCTACATCCCAGTGATCAGCTGATCAATCTCGGTGATGCCTCGATTCTGGTACTTGGAATGGGTCGAATTGGTTCAGGGGCGTATGACGAGCTCTCTGCCACTCATCACCAACCCATTATTGGCATTGACAACCGAGAAGATTCAGTGGCACGCCATCAAGAGGAAGGACGACGTGCGATTCTTGGCGATGCCACCGACCCTGACTTCTGGTCACGCGCCATTTCTGATGGGCAGATCAAATTAATCTTACTGGCAATGCCACACAGTCAGGCCAATATGCTTGCGCTAGAGCAAATCCGGCAAACCAACTTTAAGGGCAAGGTCGCGGCAATTGCGAAGTATGAGGATGAAATTGAGCAGCTCAAAGCGCTCGGTGTTGACGAAGCGTTCAATATCTACCAAGAGGCCGGTAGTGGATTTGCTCGACATGTGCGAGAGCAGTTTACCACGCCATCCAACAACGCCTAACCCACCGCGATTCCAATACTCAAGCCGCTCTTTCGAGCGGCTTTTTTCATCGATGCATAGTCATTTTGTACACACACTGCACTACAATTGTGTTTTATTCACTTAAATTGCCTTTATTTTAAATAAAATTCACACAAAGTGGATTTTTGATAAAGAAATGCTTTTTGAGGCTTGTCTATCCTGATCGTGCAAGGCAGAGTGGTTGTCAACCTGTTATCGCCTTGTTGGCTAGATGAATTTGAGAGGAAAGTATGTGTTCAGTGTTTGGGGTGCTTGATATAAAAACCGACCCACAGCAGCTCCGTGAAGTGGCTTTAAAGATGTCCAAAACCATGCGTCACCGTGGTCCTGACTGGTCGGGCATTTACTCATCCGAGAAAGCTATTTTGGTCCATGAGCGTTTAGCGATTGTCGATTTAAACAGTGGTGCCCAGCCTTTATATAACCAAGATAAAACCCAAGCATTAGCGGTCAATGGCGAAATTTACAACCACAAAGAGTTGCGTGCTGAGTTTGCTTCTGACTATCCATTTCAAACCGAGTCAGATTGCGAAATCATTCTCGCTTTGTATCAGCAAAAAGGACCTGAGCTGCTTGACTACCTCAACGGTATCTTCGCATTTATCCTTTATGATGAGGAGCAAGATGCCTACCTGATTGGCCGTGACCACATTGGTATTATTCCGCTTTACCACGGTCATGATGAACACGGCAACTACTACGTGGCTTCGGAAATGAAAGCCTTAACGCCTGTGTGCAAGAGCATCAGTGAATTTCCTCCGGGCCATTTCCTATGGAGTAAACAAGGCGAGCCGGTGCGCTATTACAAGCGTGATTGGATGGACTATGACGGTGTGAAAGAAAACACAACCGATAAAGCGGCGTTGAAAGAAGCACTCGAAGCCGCAGTTCACCGCCAACTCATGACCGACGTTCCTTACGGCGTGTTGCTTTCTGGTGGACTCGACTCGTCCGTGATTTCTGCCATCACCAAACAATTTGCGGCCAACCGCATCGAAGATGACGATCAAAGCCAAGCATGGTGGCCTCGTCTTCACTCGTTTGCTATCGGCCTTGAAGGCGCCCCCGATTTGAAAGCCGCCAAGGAAGTGGCGAATCATCTTGGCACGGTTCATCATGAGTTTACCTACACCATTCAAGAAGGGCTGGATGCGATTCGTGACGTGATTTATCACATTGAAACCTATGACGTCACCACAATCCGTGCCTCCACGCCGATGTACCTGATGTCTCGTAAGATCCGCGCGATGGGGATCAAAATGGTGCTCTCCGGTGAAGGCGCCGATGAAGTCTTTGGCGGGTATTTATACTTCCATAAAGCGCCAAGTGCGAAAGAGTTTCACGAAGAAACGGTGCGCAAGTTACTTGCTCTCAACATGTTTGACTGCGCACGTGCGAACAAATCCATGGCAGCATGGGGCGTGGAAGCACGCGTACCTTTCCTCGACAAAGCCTTCTTAGAAGTGGCGATGCAGATCAAGCCAGACGATAAGATGTGCGGCAACGGAAAAATGGAAAAACACATTATCCGCGAATGCTTTGGAGACCTACTTCCTGATTCGGTAGCATGGCGCCAAAAAGAGCAATTCAGTGATGGCGTTGGGTATGGCTGGATTGATACCTTAAAAGCGATCGCCGAAGAGAAGGTGACGGATCAGCAGCTCGAAACCGCGGCTTTCCGGTTCCCTTATAACACGCCAACCACTAAAGAGGCGTATATGTACCGCGAGATCTTTGCAGAGCTCTTCCCGCTCGACGATGCGGCGAAATGCGTACCAGGCGGCCCGTCGATCGCTTGCTCAAGTGCCAAAGCGATTGAGTGGGATGAATCTTTCAAAAACCAAGCCGATCCGTCTGGTCGTGCCGTACGCACTGTACATGAAAAAGCGTATCAATAAGCGCAAAATGATGGGCGCACCATAGATTAGAAACAAAAAAACCGCCGATTGGCGGTTTTTTTACTAGAGGCTTATCGCTCCCAATACGCCTCTTCAAGGCTATCCTCTCGCTCAGGCAGCCCACGTGATAAACGCGGTGAGTGCTGCGCCAACACTTCATAGCTGACACGGTTCGCATACTTGCACACTTGCGAGAAAGAGGAGTAGGTCATAAATGGGTATTGGTGCTTACTCGAATTGGGTACATTGTCACGATGATAGCGATTCGCAGACATATCATGCAGCAACGCTGATAGAGCACCATCTCCAGCACCATTGGTGTTCTTAATCCGCTCAGGCCCGCCCATATAGGGAGCAATGTGAGAGTATATTTTAATCGGCGTTTCACAGTCCGCTTTCATCATCGGACGGCTAAATTCATACATGTTGAATTCAGGGATCGCACCTGGCAGCAACGGCAAGGTGGTTTGACGTTTCGACTTATCCTCAGTGTAACCGGCCATATACAAACCAATTGGTCCTGCAGTACACAACACCATATCCACCCACTGCAGTGCAGCATCGGCCGCTAAGAGCGGATCGCTCTCACCGGTTAAGGCTTCACCCTCATCTTCATTCATCGCTACGACGCTAACGTGCTCGGAAAGAAAGTCACGCCACCATTGTGGGTTTTGCTCAATCACAAACTTGGTGCCGAGCGTCATAACCACGGGCACGTTGTGCTTTTTCGCATATTCAATGGCGCGCATGGTCGCTTGCGGCATTGGATCACCTTCTTTACAGCGAACCAAATACGCAGTGAGTACCAACGCAGAAGCGTTTTCAAAGATATGCTCAGGAATTGAATCAGGATGGAGTTGGTTCATCAAGCCTTCGTTGATGGCGAACGTACGCTCACCACAATCGCCAATCAAGGCGTAACAACGACCAATTGGGCCCTGCACTGGCTGCAGGTAGTTAAGATCCATCCGGCTTGAGGTGTTGCACAGGTAGCGGTAAGAATAGCTACCTATTCGAATATCTTGGCTCATCACCCCTAGCAAGATAGATTGATCATCCGCCAGCGCTGAATAATTGTGTAAGGTGTTACCGATGGTGCCACCCGCAAACTCATGAGTGACAAGATTGTTGTCTTTTAATTCTTGATACAGTGCTTCTGCGCGCTCATCGTCGATGACAAGCGAGTGCCCTTTACTTAACTGATACCGCTCCAGAAATTCATCAGGCACTTTTGCTTCAATGTCGACCAAGGTTTGGTCGATACCAATCACGTGCGGGCGCTTAAAGCCACGTTCGCTGGCTGGGTTGAGCAAAGGATCACGGGCGTGAACCGGAAAATAGTGCTTAGACTTGCGTTGTCCTGGAAATTTCATGGTTCGTGTAACTAGCTAATGGAAGGGAGGCGCGAATTCTATCACAGAATTCGCGCATGCGTAGCGTCTACACGATGAAATTTATTGCCCTACCAACCTTGTGTATGTTGGGCCACCAGCGACGCCATCAGGTGAATATGAGCCTCATCGTCGTTTAAGCATGGAATAAATCGGAAGCGTTCGCCACCTGCCTCGAGGAAGGTGTCACGACATTGCTCAGCAATTTCTTCTAAGGTTTCAAGGCAGTCAGCCGAAAAAGCTGGGGTCATAATATCGAGGGTTTTCACCCCTTTGCTGGGTAACGTCTCTAAGGTCTTATCGGTGTAAGGCTTGAGCCACTCCTCTCGTCCGAAACGGGACTGATAGGTCATCATGATCTCGTTATCCGCAAGCCCGAGTTCCGCTTGCAGCAGCGATGTGGTTTGCTCACAGTGCCGAGGATAAGGGTCGCCATTATCGGCAAAACGCTGCGGTATGCCGTGATAAGAACAAAGTAGCAAGTCACCTTTCCCATGCACTTGCCAATGCTGCTTCACCGAATGGGCTAACGCGGCTTGATAAAGCGGGTGATCATGATAGTGGTTCACATACCGCAACGCAGGGATCACTGGGCGCCCTTTCAATGATTTAGCCACTTTATCGAAAACCGCGGCGGTGGTGGTGGCAGAATATTGTGGATAAAGCGGCAAAACCAACACCTTATCGCAGCCCTTTGCTTGCAGCTCATCAAGCCCTTGGGCAATGGACGGATTACCGTAGGTCATTCCAAGCGCAACCGGAACCGACACCTGTTCAGCCAGCGCTTTTTGCTGACGTTTGGCATACACCATCAGTGGCGACCCCTCCTCCATCCAAATACTTTGATACAGCTTAGCTACTTTCGGTGAACGAATCGGCAGTATCACGCCATGTAATAATGGGCACCATAACCAACGGGTTAAATCAACCACACGATGATCATGTAGAAATTCAGAAAGAAAGGCTTTCACTGACTGTGAGGTCGGCGCTTCTGGGGTTCCGAGGTTGACCAATAGCACACCGACTTGATTGTGTTTTTCCGTCATTTTGATTGTATTCCTTGGCGGCAATCTTAGAACAGACTGGCGTATAAACGATTTACCCGAACCAGTACGGTAACAATTTGATTTTGGGCTAGCTTGCCATAAAAAAACCGGAGCGACTAATCGTCTGCTCCGGTTTCTGCAATCGATATACTCAATCTTCTCCTTGGGAGAACATCCAGTGTTAGCCTAGGGCTTTTTCAATCTCAACACTGACGTCTGCCACCGCTTGGGTGCCGTCAAAGGTGAAGTACTGCGTATTGCCTGCATCCGCCTCTTTTTTGTAGTAAGCAATCAAAGGCGCGGTTTGATCATGGTAAACCTTCAGGCGCGCACGCACTGTTTCTTCTTTGTCGTCATCACGAACAACCAGCTCTTCACCAGTCACATCGTCTTTGCCTTCCACTTTCGGTGGGTTATACACCACGTGGTAGGTGCGGCCTGACGCCAAGTGAGCACGACGACCACTCATACGCTCCACAATCACATCGTCTGGCACGTCAAACTCGAGCACGTAATCAATCGCAACTCCGATTTCTTTTAGGCCATCCGCTTGTGGAATTGTACGTGGGAACCCATCTAGCAAGAACCCTTTGGCACAATCATCTTGCGAGATACGCTCTTTAACCAGACCCAGAATGATGTCATCTGACACCAACTCGCCAGCATCAATAACCGCTTTGGCTTGTTTGCCCAGCTCAGTGCCCGCTTTAATCGCGGCGCGCAGCATGTCACCGGTAGAAATCTGCGGAATCCCGTATTTTTCCATGATGAACTGCGCTTGCGTCCCTTTACCCGCGCCCGGTGCACCCAACAGAATGATGCGCATAGTGATCCCCTTTTATCGTTTTTGGAGTTTCGTAAAACTGCGTCTATTCGCAAAGACCCGAAACATACACGCTTCACGAAACGCTATCAAGCCCGGCAATCCGGCCGGGCTTGTTGGTCGCTGTTCAGTATGTCGCTTTCACAGCACGTTGTCGATTATACCTTAGTCAGAAGCTTGTTCACCGACGCCAAGAACTCAGACGGGTCATCCATGCTTCCTTTTTCTGCCAGCATCGCTTGACCTAGCAGCATTTCTACCCAGGTACCAAACTTCTCTTCATCGCTCTCATCCGCCATACGCTTGACAAGATCATGCTCTGGGTTGAGCTCGAAGATATATTTCACTTCCGGCGCTTGTTGCCCAGCCGCTTCGAGCAGTTTCGCCATCTGGGTACCCATCTCAAATTGGTCGGTCACCACGACCGCAGGCGTGCCGGATAGTTTGAACGTCGGACGAACATCTTTCACGCGCTCACCTAAATGAGACTTCACGCGCTCGACCACAGACTCAAACGCTTTTTCGGTTTCTTCACGCTTGGCTTTGGCTTCTTCGTCGTCAAACTGGCTAAGATCGAGGTCTGCTTTGGTAATCGCTTGGAATTGCTTACCATCAAACTCAGTGAGGTAGCTCATCAGCCACTCATCGATGCGATCGTACATCAAGATAACTTCAATGCCTTTCGCCTTGAATTGCTCAAGGTGTGGGCTGTGCTTCGCAGCGTTGTAGCTATCTGCAGTGATGTAGTAAATTTTCTCTTGCTCGTCTTTCATGCGCGACACGTAGTCCGCCAATGAAACGGTTTGCTCCGCACTGTCTTCGTGCGTCGAGGCAAAGCGCAGCAAGCCCGCAATTTTTTCTTTGTTGCCAAAGTCTTCAGCCGGACCTTCTTTAAGTACCAGACCAAACTCACGCCAGAAGGTTTGATACTTCTCCGCGTCGTTTTTAGCCAACTTCTCGAGCATAGATAGCACGCGCTTAGTGCAAGCACTGCGCAGTGATTGAGTGATCTTGTTATCTTGCAAGATCTCACGAGAGACGTTGAGCGGCAGATCATTCGAGTCAATCAGACCACGGATAAAGCGCAAGTAACTTGGCATAAATTGCGACGCATCATCCATAATGAACACGCGTTGCACGTACAGTTTCAAACCGTGTTTGTGCTCACGGTTGAACAGATCCCACGGTGCTTTCGACGGGACATATAGCAAGCTTGTGTAGTCATTTTTACCTTCGACACGGTTGTGGCTCCATGTCAGTGGCTCCGCGAAATCGTGTGAGACGTGCTTATAAAACTCTTTATACTCGTCCGCGCTAATGTCTGATTTAGAACGGGTCCACAAAGCTTGTGCTTTATTGACCTTTTCCCATTTGCCCTCGCCAGTTTCCTTGCCTTCGTCGTCTTTTTCGACGGTCCACATTTCAACCGGAATACCGATGTGATCAGAGTATTTGCCAATCACCTCGCGCAAGCGCCAGTCGTTGAGGAATTCTTTCTCATCGTCATTCAGATGCAAGATAATATCGGTGCCGCGTTCAGCTTTCTCGATAGGCTCTAGGGTGTATTCGCCTTCACCGGTAGATTCCCAGCATACAGCTTGGTCTGCCGCCAGACCGGCAGCACGGGTGTGCACGGTCACCTTGTCGGCAACGATAAAGGCAGAATAAAAGCCCACGCCAAACTGACCAATCAAGTTGGAATCTTTGCTTTGATCTTCATTGAGTTGCTTTAGAAACTCTTCTGTCCCTGACTTCGCGATGGTCCCAAGGTTGGCGATCACATCATCTCGGCTCATACCAATGCCGTTATCAGAGATAGTCAGCGTACCTGCATCCTTGTCTACTGAGAGGCGTACACGTAAATCCCCATCATTTTCGTACAATTCAGGGGCCGAAAGTGCTTTAAAACGAAGCTTGTCCGCCGCGTCTGACGCATTCGAGACTAGCTCACGCAGGAAAATCTCTTTGTTTGAGTAGAGTGAATGGATCATCAATTGCAACAGCTTGGATGTATCAGAGCCAAACTGGTGTTTTTCTGGGGTTTTCACGCTCATGTCAATCTACCTAAAGCTATGATAATTAAACGCCAAGTGAGCCCGAAGCGGACCACCTGATGACGAATTGGATAAAGTCTCTTTGGATATAGGGGCCGCTCGCGACGCTTTCAAGGCTTAACTGACCAAAAATAAATCACTTAGCCATCTATTCGCGTCATCAAGCAAAGCAGCCACAAGTTCACCCAGCCTTGCTATCCCCGCGGCCCGTAACCACAGGCGGCAAGCCAATGGTTCACGGCCTCCCGCTCACTGGGCACGTAGTGGAGTTGGTAACGGGCGACGATACGATCAAAACGATAGACATAGTCACAACGCAGTGTCTCGAGCGGCGGCAGCCATTCATCAGGCCCTTTCGCGCCTTTTTGTGCATTCAGCGCATCATCGGCGATCAGCAGGTTGTCGGGGTCATTGGCAAATTGGGCTTTTTTCTTCCGAGACCATACCTCGCCACCGTGACCGTGGGCCCACTTCAATGGCACAAGGTGATCAATGTCGACATCACTGGCTTGGGTAAACGACTGGCCCGTCAACGCGCCAACCCATAATCCCGTGGCAACCGTGCAGCGATTATCCCGTGTGTAGGTCACAGGCACTTGGCTCCGGGCAATCAGGACTTCAGCACGGGTGTTTTGGCAATCTTTGTCCTCGTCCAACCAATGGGGCCAATGGTCTCGCTGATAGGGTCCAGAGAAAGGACGCCCATCGCGCAACGCCGCGTTGGTTTCTTGATGGACAAGCGCTTTTGGAGAAGACGTCGCCCGCTTAGGTAAGCGCCCGCCTGCCTCAAGACAGGCTGACAGCGAGTTAAATGCGGTAAATCGCGTGACGCGGGTGTAATAGGGACTATTGGTGTCGTGACAAATGCCCGATTTTGAGCGCTTAACTGGCTCGGCCTGAGCCAGGCTACTGACCAATGCGCTTGCGAGAAAGAAGTTTACAAGAAAGAAAGAGAGAAAACGCTTCATACGTTAAGCACGTTTAGTAATGAGTGATTACACAACAGCGCTTAACGACTAGTTTGTCAACAATCAAATGATTGATTGCACACTTACTAGTCAAGGAGGAGAAAAAAGAAAAGCCTGACCAAGTCAGGCTTAGAAATTAGTGCGTCATGGTACAGCGCGTCATGCTTCTCAGCTAGTTATAGCTTAAGCGCTGCCGCCCAATGATCGAGTGTGAGAGTGTGGTGCCGTCCACCAGCTCAAGCTCTCCACCCATAGGCACACCGTGGGCAATACGGCTGGCTTGCACATCGTGTTCTCGACATAGCTCTGCAATATATTGCGCCGTTGCTTCGCCTTCAACGGTTGGGTTGGTAGCGAGGATCAGCTCTTCAATGGGCTCATGCGTGAGGCGTTTTTCCAACACGTCTAAGCCGATATCGGCAGGACCAATACCATCTAATGGCGACAAATGCCCCATTAATACAAAGTAACGCCCAGAATATTGCCCGGTCGCTTCAACCGCGGCGATATCCGCTGGGCTCTCAACCACACAAATTAAGCCCGTTTGCTGACGTCGAGGATTGTCGCAAATCGCACAAACCTCTTCTTCAGTGAAGGTGCGACACTGGCTGCAATGACCAATCTCTGTCATCGCTGCAGTCAGCGCTTGCGCCAACTCGATACCACCCTGACGATTGCGTTGAAGCAGATGATAGGCCATACGCTGCGCTGATTTGGGGCCGACCCCAGGCAAGCAGCGCAGCGCGTCCATCAGTTGTTCAAGTAACTGACTGGTACGCATGGATTAAAACGGCATTTTCATGCCTGGTGGTAGCTGCATACCACCTGTCACTTCGGCCATTTTCTCTTTTTGCTGCTCTTCGGCACGACGTGCGGCGTCATTGAATGCGGCTGCAACCAGATCTTCCAGCATGTCTTTGTCGTCTTCCATTAGGCTGTCATCGATTTCAACTCGACGAACGCTATGGCTACCCGTCATGGTGACTTTTACCATGCCTGCGCCCGACTCACCGGTGACTTCCATATTGGCAATTTCTTCCTGAACTTTTTGCATGCGCTCTTGCATTTGCTGCGCCTGCTTCATCAGGTTACCCATTCCGCCTTTACCAAACATAATTCTCTCTCTTGGTTAGGTGTTCTAAATTGGTCGAATGCTGTCTTCATCCAGTTCCGCAGCAAAACGCTGCAGAATAAAACCGACATTCGGATCATTATGCAAGCTCTGTGTCGCCTGCGCTAATTTTTGTTGATAGAGATGTTCTCGCCACTCTAATGGCGTTCGCCCGCTATCGCCTAAATGGACTTCCAATGTTATGGGGGCATTTAGGGCCTGAGACAAGGCCTGTGCGAGCTGTTGTTGTGCTTTTTCTTTATTGAGGTGAGCCTGATCAGGACGTAAGGTCAACACCACCGTATTGCCCTCACGCACCATCGACGCATTCAGTGCCATTTGCTTCACCAAGCGCGGCACCACCAAACTGTCTGCCAACGCACACCAGTGATCCTCCACGTTCGCTTCATGGACAAGCTTGTCCCGCATCGCTGGTGTTTTTTCATGCTCCAGCGCCTTTTTCAGCGCATTTGGCGTTAAATGCGTGGCTGTCGCTTTCTCGGGCTGCGGTTGAGTCGGCGTCCATTGATAAGGTTCATCAGACACCGGCGCCGTTTCAGCCGTTTTTTGATGAGACAATGCCGCCGGCGCTTGCTCAAAAGAGGAGTCGGACACCGGCGACGCAGGCTGGGCATTCGCAGTAATACGATCCAGCACTGATAACGCATCTTGCTTGGCCGATGTCCGTTCAGTCTTTTTTGGCGTGTTATCCGTCTGACTCGATTGACGTTTCATGCGACTACGAAGTTGATTCCGCGCCTGAATCAAACTGGATGCCGCAGATTGAGGGGCAGCCTGAGCTTCCTCCGCACTATCCGGCTGCGTCGACGCTGGCTGTTGCGCCTGTGGCTCAGATTGTGATTGAGGTTGCGCCGACTGTGGAGCTGGCACGGCCTGCTCCCTTGGCGTCGATGTTGCTTGCTGCACCTGCGCTTTTAATGCCCCAATCGCCTGAGCCGGATCGGTATGCGGTTTCTGAGTCGCAGCCTGTTGCGTTTGAGGGGCTTGGGTCGGCACAGAAATCGCCTTGGGTTCATAGGGGACTGTTTTGACCGGTTGGAATGCCAACATCCGCAACAACACCATTTCCAGCCCCGCACGTCCATCAGGAGCATACGGTAAATCTTGACGACCCTGCAGCGCCATTTGATAGCACAATTGCACATCTTGT
Organism: Salinivibrio sp. PR919; assembly: GCF_001995355.1. Classification (NCBI taxonomy): domain Bacteria; kingdom Pseudomonadati; phylum Pseudomonadota; class Gammaproteobacteria; order Vibrionales; family Vibrionaceae; genus Salinivibrio; species Salinivibrio sp. PR919. Next base: position 44,794 of record NZ_MUFL01000005.1, read on the forward strand.
GGCGACAGTCGGGTCGCCAGTGCATGCAAGCGTGCTTTGTCCGGTGACGCCTCGCTATGCGTATTAGGTAACGCTTGCAGTAAAGCGATTTGATGCAGTTGCCCAGCCAGCTCTTTGAGTAAACCGTCCCATTCAACACCTATGTGAGCAATCTGCTCTAAGGCACTCATCAGCTCCAGCGCATCGTGGTTAACCAGCGCTTCAAGCAGCATCAATGCGTGATCTGTACTCAGTGTACCCAGCATGTCGCTAACCGATGCCGTGGTAATTTGGCCGTTGCCTAGCGCAATCGCTTGGTCGGTTAAGCTCAGTGCATCACGCATGCTGCCTTCAGCCGCGCGAGAAAGTAGCATCAACGCACGCGACTCAGCATCTACGCCCTCTTGCGCCAAGATGGTTTCTAACTGGGTTTGAATTTGGCTGGCATCGAAATGCTTTAAGTGAAATTGCAAACAGCGTGACAGGATAGTCACCGGCAGCTTTTGCGGATCCGTAGTGGCTAATAGGAATTTCACATACTCAGGCGGCTCTTCTAGCGTTTTGAGCAGCGCATTGAAACTATGACGAGACAACATATGGACTTCGTCAATCAAATACACCTTATAGCGACCACGCGCAGGCTTGTACTGAACGTTATCCAGTAAATCGCGGGTATCTTCAACCTTGGTGCGCGATGCCGCATCGATCTCTAATAAATCGACATAACGCCCTTCATCAATCTCTCGGCACGTTTGACACTGACCACAAGGTGATGAAGAAACGCCTTGCTCGCAATTCAGCCCCTTGGCAAAAATACGCGCGATGGTGGTTTTACCTACCCCACGGGTACCACTAAATAAGTAAGCATGATGCAAACGGTCGTGGTCAAGCGCGTTGGCAAGCGCAGTCAGTACATGTTGTTGCCCTGCCACGGTATCAAAGCTGTGTGGCCGCCATTTACGTGCGAGTACTTGATAACTCATGTTTCTCGGCTTCCTATTTGAATATCCAATGAGGCGGAGCGTAACAAGGGCGCACAGCGCCCCAGTATGGAGAGAGACTAGTGGCCGTCAAATTGGCACAGGCTAAATACGTTAACACCCATTTGGGCAAGTTTATCCTCACCACCAATATCGGGTAGGCTGATGACAAAGCCCGCATGCTTCACCTCACCGCCCAGACGACGCACAAGTTTTACTGTCGCCTCAATGGTACCACCGGTCGCCAGTAAGTCATCAATGACAAGCACGTTATCACCGCTGCTAATCGCGTCACGATGAATTTCTAGCGTGTCTTCGCCATATTCAAGTTGGTAGCTTTCACTGATAACTTCACGAGGCAGCTTGCCGGGTTTTCGTACCGGGACGAACGGTAATCCCATTGCAAGTGCCAATGGGGCGCCGAATAAAAATCCGCGCGATTCGGTACCGATGATTTTGGTAAAACCCATGTCACGATACTGGCTCGCGAGTGTATCTATGGTTGCCTGATAGGCAATCGGATCTTCCATCAAGCTAGTTACGTCGCGAAAAAGGATCCCAGGCTTTGGGTAATCAGGAATGGTTTTGATGCTTTGTTTAATGACATTCAAGCTGTCGTTGCTCATGGCCAATACTCGCCGGTAAAAAAACGCAAACCGCAATGTTATGAATTTTCAGCCGAGGCGGCAACAGATTCTGTCTCAGGCAGGCGGAGAAACCAGCATAACAGCACAATTAAGCAAATTAGCAGCATGACTTTTAGCCAAACAAAGCTGACTATATAAATAGAAAAAGCAAAGCTGGCCAGAATCATCACGGTGGCTCGTACTTTTACCTTACGACTAATGGCGCGTTTTTGATACCAATCAGTCAAGATTGGCCCAAAGGTAGGATGTGCATGCAGCCAGTTAGCAATACGGGGTGAACCACGCATAAAGCAGCCACTCGCGAGCAGTAAAAACGGCGTCGTTGGTAGCACCGGCAAAAAAATACCCGCCGTACCTAAGCCGACCCACAGCCAACCAAGGCTATTCCAAAGCCAGCGCCAACGGGGAGAAGAAGATGGCAGTGAGTGTTGCATGCTGTGGTCTCGCAAAGTTCTGGCCTGACGGTGAAATGAAACACATTAACAAGTGTAGTGACCCTCACCCGGCCAGTACAGCACAATACCGCATTTAACCGCTGAACGCGGTCCGCCAGGATAATTAACGACCAAACAAAATACCGATCCAAGTCAGGCTTGCTGGCAAGGTGGGAATAAGGAGTACCAGCAAAAATCCAATGAAATACTTCAGACTATACGGCTCTTTAAAATCATGTTCCATTTTGTTATCTCTACTCACAACAACTTAACAACAGTGAGGCGCTACTATAGCTCAGCTTTCAACCGCTAAAAACGGACCTTTTGTAAGGTTTTATCGTTATTCTTGATTTACATCAGGGTAACAAGTGGGGTGAGTGATCCATGATAAACGTCATTTCAGCCAATCAAGCGAACTGACCATGGATACAAAARCCCTCGCACAGCTTCGGCGTGAGCTCGAAACCGAGCAAGCGGAGCTGATCGCAACCCTAACCACTCKATTACGAGAAGATTGGGAAAAGGAATGCGATAATCTCAATGTGACTGACTTAATAAAAGAAAGTCAAAGCTTGCCAGGCGCGATTCGTTGCCTAGGCGATCGTTTGGAGAAAGTGGACGCCTCTTTGTGTGCCATGGATTTGGAGATCTACGGCCTGTGTGCCGATTGTGAGAGCCAAATACCGCTCAGTGATTTGATGCAAGATGCAGCAGAACAGCGCTGTCCTCAGTGTCGCACATCAAACTACTACCATCACGATCCCGCGCAGCGCCGTGTTGCGACGGACCCGCACTAAGTTAGTGATACTGTGTCGGTCTACTTTCGCTTGTAGCCTGTTTCTCGCTGTTTAAGCGACGAACGCCCAGCTTTGGCTGGGCGTTTTTTGTGCTTGAGTCAAACCATGCCACATTATTCTTGGTCGATAATCCAGCGGCGGAAAGACTTGCGTTCTTGATCGCTTGCTTTGGTATACCAAAGTTTAAGTTGTGAGAGCGCATCGCCCTTGATGGACGTTTTGCCTTCCTCATCCACTTCTACCAAGACATCATTGAGGTTTTTGCTTTCACCTTGGTCTAAAATAATACCATTGGCGCGGTTATAGTCTGCCACTAACGCTTCCATATCTGCGTAAGCAGCAAAACCGTCACCTTTAAGCTCAGTCGCGTTCAACGGCATCACCTCACCACTCTCGAACTCCGCTTGCCATTGTGGGCCTGAAGCAAAATAGCTCGACGCTTGGCTTTGTGCCGAAAGGCGGGTATCAATATCAATGGTGGCATCACGTCCATCGACATTAAAATCAAACACATAAGGGCGAGAGGTAAAAACAACATCTTTGCTGCCGCGCTTCACTTCCCCTTCATAGCGCATCACTAACTGGTGTTTGCCATCGCTTAGTTCAACACTTTGCTGAGGCGCCCAGCTGTCAAATTTCACTTCGGTGCCATCAATCACCAAAAACTCAACACCCCGTGCTGAGGTAATCGTTGCGGCCTGAGCGACACCTGATAACAGGGTGACACCCAACGCTAGTCCAGCCCATTTCAACTGCTTCATTATTCTTTTCTCACTGATTCGCCAAAACCATGAATAAAAAAGCCGCCCGAAGGCGGCTTTTTAGAACGAATACTACATGCTGTAGTGGTATCGTTAAGCTCAATTAGAACTTAACTTCCATACCCGCTACGTAGCCTAGGTCAGCGTTATCTGCGTTAGTATCGCCGATTTCTGCGTATACTTTAGCGTTGCTGTGCAGAGCATATGTCACGTTAGCGTAATAACCGTTGACATTATCACCCTCTTTTGGATCTTGGCGGTCCCAGCCTGCAGCGAAGGTAGTATTGCCCATGGTGTAATCAGCAGCCAAAGAGAAATAATCAGTATCAGCGACTTCCGCACCACCTACAACTCTTTCAGCTTCGCCATTACCATAAGAAGCTGCCAAGCCTACATTTTCAATACCTGCATACTCAACTTCAAACTGATACGCTGTTACATCTGTGCTTGAAGCTGGTTTATCTGCACCAACGTCATCAGCTTTGTAGTAATAGCCACGAATATCGAAGTCAGCTACACGGTAGCCTAAACGCGCATCGATGATAGACAGTTCTGCGTTTCCATCATCATTGCCATCGCTGTCTTGACGCGTAGAAATACCACCATACACTGTGCCGTTGTCGTAGACGTATTTAGCCACTTGCGCACCGTGAGTTGCTTCAGTGCCGTCAAAAGATGAAATTGAAAGCTCATAATCTTTGGTGATACCAATATCATCACTTAGGAGATATTGACGACCGAAAGTGATTTGACCGAAGCTGTCGCTCTTGAAACCTACGAACAGTTCTTTGTTTTCAACGTTACCGTTCGTTGGGTTTTTAGTCAGAGCTTCTTCTGATTCAAACTCAAATGACATACCAGCCAGTACGCTCATTTCAGGCGACACTGCAACTTCAGTATTAACAGCAAGGTCGCCATCATCTAGGCGCCACATACCGTCTTTGTCATTACCAATTTCTTGCATGTACTGAACTTCAGCTGCACCAGATAGGTCTACTTTAACGCCGTCTGCGTCATACAGGTTGATGCTTGCAGATGCTGAGCCAGCAGCCAGCAGAGCTGGAACTGCCATTGCTAGAATAGTCTTTTTCATGGTTAATCCACTGCCTTTTCTATTTAGTCATTATGAGTTCTTTTTTGGAACTCTGTTATATGGTGGCTGTCATAATGCTGCAAAGAACAAAATGCCAATCCACTGAAACTTCGTGGGTAATCGTGCAGAACAATTAGGATTCTGTCAACTCACCCTAAACCGTACAGATCATAACTCACAAAGTTTAAAAAACAAATAGTTAGAAGATTTCGCTGAATGAAGATCACAGTAAACGGTCAGACATTAACCAATCTTGATAAAAGTTAACGACAGCACAAAACAGAATTAAAAACCAAATTAATATAAAAAATATTAATTTTTCAGAATAAAAAACTATTCAATAGCTTAAAATAGGCGCTTTCCTAATCGACAAGTAGAACAGCAAGATAGGGCAAATTGGTTCAATATAAATTCGTGATTGGGATCTCATTAATGTAAAGAAATCTTGCAGTTCGGGATCGTTTTCACGTTTTTGAGTCGTGCTATACTGCGCGCCATTCTCCCTTAAGCCGGACATATTGATGCTCAGCCCTGCCGTAAAATCAGACATCCGCGCCTGCTATCAAACCCTACAAGCGCAACTTCCCCACTTTGTTCCTAGAAAGGTACAAAACTATCTCGTGGCAGAGCTTGCAAAAACGCTAGCAGGCGATTACGACAACAAGCGCCGGCTATTTGTGGCGGAGGCGGGTACAGGTGTGGGCAAATCGATGGCCTATCTTATGGGGGCCATCCCCTTTGCGCTTAATAACAATAAAAAAGTGGTGATTTCGACCGCAACAGTGGCTTTGCAAGAGCAGTTAGCCAATAAAGATATTCCATTTTTTCGTCGCATCTGCCCAAAACCGTTTGATTTTATTCTGGCAAAAGGGCGCCAACGATATTGTTGTGCACACAAATTAAGTGCAGTGGCAGATACAGACAGCATTCAAGGCGCGCTGTTCACCCAAGAGCCCAAGCAAAACGAGCAACGGCTACTCAATGACATGTACTCGGCATTTAGCCGCGGAAAGTGGGATGGCGACCGCGATAGCTGGCCCAAGCCGATTGCCGATCACCTCTGGCAAGCCATTGCGTCAGACAAGCACACCTGCCACGCCGGATTGAACGCTCATCGTCAGTGCCCCTTCGCCAAGGCACGCGAGGCGATGGATAAAGCGGATGTTGTGGTCGTCAATCACAGCCTACTACTGGCCGATCTCGAGCTGGGTGGTGGGGTGATCTTGCCCGAGCCAGAGCAATGTCTTTATATGATTGATGAAGCCCACCATTTACCCACAGTCGCGCGCGACTTTTCTGCCGCCAATGCCAGTTTACTCGGTGCGACTGGATGGCTACAAAAGCTCAACCAAGCCGCGGTTAAGCTCGGTAATACCGCGGATATGAAGCGCGCAAGCCGCTTCGTGGATAGTTTATTAGACGCGATCCAAGTGCTGATCCCCACTTTACGCGACACCAACCAAATTATTAGTGGGTTACCCATCAATGAGGATGGCTGCTACCGTTTTGTTGATGGCGAACTGCCTGACGCCTTGGTAGAGCCCTGCCAGCAATTGAAGCAAGCGAGTAAAAAAGCCAACCAGAGCTTGGCGAAAATTCACGATTTGATCAACGAGCGACTGAAAGAAAATGACATTTCGGCCAAGCTCGCCGACCCTGCGCTTGCGGAAAGTGCCTTTTTCTTACAACGGCTCGAGAACCTAGAAAAAGTCTGGTCCCTGATGGCACAACCCAACGCAAACAAAGGTGCACCTCTCGCGCGTTGGGTACAACGTTGCCAAGAGCGTGAGGATGATCGCTGGGTCCACGTCTCACCGTTAGAAGTCGGCTGGCGCCTAGATCAAATGCTGTGGTCTCGGGCAGCTGGTGTCGGGCTGTTCTCTGCCACATTGCGAGCTCTCAATCGGTTTAGCTATTTTTGTCGCCAAGTCGGTCTAAGCGAAAGCGATGGCACGCGCTATTTAGCGTTACCCTCCCCCTTTGACTATACCAATCAAGCAAGGCTGATAGTGCCTGCTATGCCCTGTGAGCCACAAGCAAAACAGTTCACCGATGTGCTTAGCGATAAAGTGCTTGAGTATTTGGAAGGCGAAACCGCATCACTGGTGCTATTCGCCTCCTATTGGCAAATGCATCAAGTGGCTAAAACCTTGGAGCCGCACTGTCGCCGTCATCAATGGCAACTGCTCTGCCAAGGCACCCTGTCACGTAGTGCACTGTTAGACCAACATAAAGAGGCGGTAGCCGCCGGGAAAACCAGTATTATTTTTGGGACTGGCAGTTTCTCTGAAGGGCTAGATTTACCCGGTAACCTACTGACAAACTTGATTATTACCAAAATTCCCTTTGCTGTACCCACTTCACCAGTGGAAGAGGCCCATGCCGAATACATAGAAAAATGCGGCGGTAATCCGTTTTTGCAAATTTCGGTTCCCGAGGCAAGCAAAAAGCTGGTGCAATCGGTCGGACGCTTACTGCGCAAAGAGGAAGACTCTGGTAGAGTGGTGCTCCTTGACCGGCGCATTATCACCCGCAGATATGGCCAATCATTACTCGACTCGTTGCCACCCTTTAAGCGCGTCGTCGAACAATAACTAGAAAGAATTCGCATGCTTGAACTGATTGACCTCTCTACCCTGATTATTTTAGGGCTCACGGCGTTTGTCGCCGGCTTTATTGATGCGGTGGCTGGTGGTGGTGGAATGCTCACTGTCCCCGCCTTGCTATCATTAGGTTTACCCCCACATATTGCCTTAGGAACTAACAAACTTGCCGCCACTTTTGCGTCAAGTACCGCCGCCTTTACCTATTATAAGAAGCGGCTTTTTTCGCCTCGGTTCTGGCAACATGCCTTTTGGGCAACATTAATTGGTGCCACCTTAGGCACTTTGTTGGTTGATGTATTGAGCACCGAGTGGCTTGAAAAGGCGATTCCTTTGGTGGTGCTGGTCGCCGCGGTTTATACGGTATGGCACCCTCAGCCCAAGGTCGATAACCATAAATTGCCCGCGCCCTGCCCAAAGCTCCCCATTAAGCAATGGGGGCAAGGCCTATCACTGGGCTTTTATGATGGGGTAGCTGGACCCGGAACTGGCGCGTTTTGGACAGTCTCGACCATGTCGATGTATCGCATGAACATTTTGCTGTCATCGGGACTTGCCAAGGCGATGAATTTTACCAGTAACTTCACTTCCTTGGTTGCGTTTGCACTGCTGGGGCATGTTAACTGGGCACTCGGTCTGACGATGGGTGTCTGCTTGATGTTAGGCGCTTTTATTGGGGCCCATTCTGCGATTCGCTTTGGTAGCCGGTTTATCCGTCCGATTTTTGTCACGGCCGTGGTCGTGCTCGCGGGTAAGCTAGCATTAGACGCATGGTTTTAAGGTAATTTAACAATCATGAAAGCCCAGCTCGAAACAATGCACCAGTTACTCGACCAACTGGCTAAGCGTGCCGCTGAGGTCGATAGACGTCGCGGAGAAGCAAACGCGCCTTTGTTCTCCATTCAGCTTTTTCAATGCCAAGGCAAGCTGCTCACCCCTTGTGTAAACGAAGCGCAGGGGCTGCTTAATGTGATGCGACGCGACGACGAGCAAGGGCTATTGACCGAAGCAAGAGCGACACATATTTGTGAAACCTTATTGGCACAAATCAGTGCGCTGCAACGTGAGCTGGCGACACTTCCATTACGTAAACAAGAACAAGCATCCCGTGGACGTCGTCGCCAATCCATAGGTGAACTTTACCAAGAGCTCGCCAAACACCAAGATTGGGAACGACGCTTGGAAGACAAACTCAGAGATGCGAATGCTAGCGTCGATGCAGCAAGCACTCCGGCAGTCCGCCAAGACTACCAGAAGCAAGTTTTAGCCCTAGAGCAACGCTTAGCCCGTTGCCGCCAAGCTCGAGAACGTATTGAAAGTACCATCAGTTATCGTGAGCGCAAGACCTAGGGGCGCACGGGGTAAACCCAACATCATATTAAATCTGTTACGGCATTAGCCAATACGCGCAAATCAGCACAAAGGAGCTTAGGGTGTTACCTCTGATTTACCATCCTATTTATTCTGACTTCCCACTCCCAGAAGGTCATAGGTATCCCCTTCAGAAGTACCGCCTTCTATACGAGCGTCTCAGCGCATGCAACTTGCCAGTCACGTTCGACCAACCGACAGCGGCAGACCGTCGGGTGATCGACCCCGTGCATGATCACGACTATATCAATCACTTAATCAAAGGCGAGCTACCGCTGGCCAAAATGCGTCGAATAGGCTTTCCATGGAGTGAGGCCTTAATCACCCGCAGTCTCACTTCGTTAGGCGGCACCACCTTGACCGTTGACCACGCGCTTGAGACCGGACTTGCCATTCATCTAACCGGTGGCTACCACCACGCTCACTACGATTTTGGCAGTGGTTTCTGTTTATTTAATGACTTAATGATTGCGGCACGCCACGCACTGTCTCACCCTGGCATAGACAAGGTGTTAATTGTTGATTGTGACGTACACCATGGCGATGGAACAGCCGCTTTAGCGGCAGACCACCCTGATATCATCACCTTTTCAGTTCATTGTGAGAAGAATTTCCCCTCGCGTAAGCCGCCGTCGACGATAGATTTACCGTTACCTAAAGGCACCGGTGATGATGACTACCTCAGCGCATTTTTGCCCTTGCTCGAACTCGCCATCGCGCAGTATCGTCCTGACATGGTCATTTATGACGCCGGGGTCGACATTCATCGGGACGATGCGCTCGGCTATCTCGATGTGTCAACAAACGGCATCTATCAGCGCGATCTAGGCGTACTCTCGTGTTGCAAGCACAACCAAATTCCTGTCGCGGCAGTCATTGGTGGTGGTTATCACGATAATCACGACACCCTCGTCCCACTTCATGAACAATTGATCCGTGCCGCGTTACACGTGACCGAAAAGCAATAAGGAGCCCTCATGAACAAAGAAGCATCCCACACCCCGAACGGCCTTGAGAACGCTCCCGATGACGTTAAGCTCGCCGTTGACCTGATTTATTTGCTCGAAAGTCATCAAATTGACATCGACGTTGCGCTGTCAGCCATTGATATGGTCAAAACAGACTTGCTCAATAAAAAAGGCAGCAGATCGACACAAAAATAGGCAGACATAGCGTGCTCGCTTCTTTCATGTGACGACATTTTCATCAAACCCACGTGTTTTTGATCACAATTTTACGCGCTCTGACATAGTCCGCCTTTAGTCGCTTTTAACGAAAATTTATGCAATATTGTATTTGACTAAATCGCGTAAGTTCAAGTAATTAGCATGAAAAGCATTACATTTTATTTACAGTCAATATCACCAAAATCAATATACCGAGCAGGTTAATTTTTAATCAAACCGCCCTTCTCATAGTGTTTTGTCTCACAAATATCGGTATTATCCGGTGCGCTCCGCGTTGTGTACCTACTCATTCAATCAAGGTGCATAACTAACGTGAGAGCACTCTGGCAACAGTCGAGCATGGATTCAAAATGCTGTTGCACACCACGCTGGTTCCACGTTAGGCCACCAACCTAACCGCCCCTCAAGATGGGGACCAGCCGTTCGCCTGCATGGACTGCAGTTAAGTCACATGGACAGTGGTTGTCGGCCTTGGCGCTTGTCGTCACCTTTGCAAACACTCGACTTTTCAAGCTCAAGGCGTCTCCCAACAGACGAAAAACAGAGTTTTATGATGGAACTACTAGAAAACCTATTTGTGTCCATAATCGATACAGGTAATAGCCTCCTTTGGGGAAGCGTACTGATTTACTTATTGATTGGTCTAGGTCTGTACTTCACTGTACGTTCCGGCTTTATTCAATTTCGTAACTTTGGCCATATGTTCAAACTCATGGCCAATAGCCGTGATGGCGCATCAGGCGGCATCTCTTCTTTCCAAGCATTTAGCACCAGCTTGGCGGCACGTGTAGGTACCGGAAACATGGCCGGTGTCGCTGTGGCGATTTACTTAGGTGGCCCTGGCGCTATCTTCTGGATGTGGTTAACCGCATTGGTCGGTATGGCCACCAGCTTTGTCGAATCCACCCTCGCGCAAGCTTACAAAGTCAACCACAAAGACAACAGCTATCGTGGTGGTCCGGCGTATTACATTGAAAAAGGTCTTGGTCAGCGCTGGCTCGGTATCGCCTTCGCCGTGTGTCTGATTATTGCATTCGGCCTGGCCTTTAACGGGGTACAATCCAACTCAATTGCCGCTGCAATGAATACGGCATTTGGAGTCAATGAACTCGCAGTCGGGATCGCAATTACACTGGTCACCGCACCGGTAATTTTTGGTGGTATGCGCTCAGTGGCGCGTGTAGCGGAGCTTATCGTTCCGTTCATGGCACTTGCGTATCTTGCCGTGGCACTGTTTGTCGTTGCGATGAATATCGAGCAGCTTCCTGCCGTTATCTCGATGATTGTTAAGAGTGCGCTGGGCGTTGAACAAGCTGCCGGCGGTGCGATGGGTTATGCCATTGCCCAAGCAATGATGCAAGGTATCAAACGCGGCCTGTTCTCGAACGAAGCCGGTATGGGTTCTGCACCCAATGCCGCAGCAACAGCCACCACCAAGCCTAACCACCCTGCTGCACAAGGCTATGTACAAATGCTGGGGGTGTTTGTCGATACCATTGTGATCTGTACTGCAACCGCCTCGATTATCTTGATGTCTGGTATGCTCGACCCAGAAAGTGGTCTTACCGGTATTGCACTGACTCAAGAAGCCTTGGTGAGCCAAGTGGGTGACTGGGGTGCAGGCTTTATTGCCATTGCGATTTTGTTGTTCGCCTTTACGTCTATCATTGCGAACTACTCGTATGGTGAATCTAACATCGAGTATATCTTCAAGTGTCGTAAAGCCATCACTTTGTACCGTATCGCGGTTCTCTCTATGGTATTGGTGGGGTCAATTACTGACTTGCCGTTGATCTGGAGTTTTGCTGACTTATCGATGGGTATGATGGCGGTGATCAACTTAGTGGCAATTGCGCTACTATCTGGCATTGCGTTTGCGTTGATGAAAGATTATGAAGACCAACGCCGAGCGGGTAAGAAGCCAACGTTTGATCGTACTAAGTTCCCGAAACTGGACAAGCAAATCGATAAAGACGTGTGGTAACAACACCGATCTGTCGGTATCAACCTACAAAAACCACCGTTCAAGCGGTGGTTTTTTTATCGTTAAAGTCAGTGCGGATCACCAAGTGAGCCAATAGGCAATTAACAGCGCAAACACAATGCACGCACCGGCATAAAAGCCCAACTCAATTTTACGTGCCGTCATGTCTTCGGCCTCTTCGGGCTTTAACGTGAGTCCCCAGTAAGCAAAGCCAATGCCTGATGACAACAACAACACCCCAAGGCCAAACACCAGCCCTTCTACTGCATGGATAAATGTCATGTGCTTTCCTCTGATTATCAGTCGCTGATGTTGTAGCACATTCTTATTGCACTGAAAACCAGCACTCGACGTGCTATCGCCTGTAAACGGGTCTACGAACCATCCGTGTCTATGGTTCAATCAAAAAGCGATAGCCGTCTTAACATTAGCTCCATACATCGCTAATCGGTGTGTCAGGGGAAAAGTCGTGGGCCACTTGAGCTTGCAACAGCTCTGCCGTGGCAATGGCATCGGTTAAGGCATGATGACTTTGATAAAAAGGCAGCTGATACCGAGTGCGGCTGTCGGCTAACCGAATTGACACCGGCGGACGACGCATAATACGGTCCATTAAGCTGCGCTTACCGGTGCGGTGCTTCCGCGCCTCAAGCTCCATCGTATCGACCATCGGAAAAATAATCCCTTCCCCTAAACGCTGCTTAATGGCACGGTCAAGGAACTCTCGCTCGATACGGCGGTAATGCACCACAACGATCGCACCGGCGAGCGCGCTTAGCAGTGGTTCAATCACATGAGAAAAGTCTGGTGCATTCATAATGTCTGAATGGGTGATGCCATGAATAACAATCGAAGACTCCGCCAGCGGCCGATTGGGATTCACAATCCAGTGCTGCGCCTGTTGGCAGCGAACGCGACTAAGGGTAAAAGGCACCAGCCCAATACTGACAATGGCATCCTTTTCACTGTCTAGACCCGTGGTTTCAAAATCGAGTGCAACAAAAGGTACATCCTTTAGAGGCGTATCTGGTGCTACCCAGCCTTGTTGATAAAACGCCTGTAACGTCTCATGTTTCACTTGCTCTCGTTTGGTATCCAGCATGGCTTGCCAGTCTACGTGTTGCGCCGGGGCTTTCTTTTTAAGGTCAAAATGCAACATGCCAACCCCTTATGACCGATTCGGCTGATAGCGGAATTTCAAGAACTTCTGAGCGTTACTTAAAATCTGGAATGCATCTTTGAGGTTACGGCGCTCAAAATCGGATAGATTCTCCGGTTCTACGTTGTTATCTGGATCACGCCCCGCTTCGATATCCAGCGCTTGGTGACGAATACGCACCATGGAAATAAATTCCATCGCATCTCGAAGGTCTGGCCCTCGGCCTTTGGGCAAGATCCCAGATTCAATAATGTCGTCTAAGCGCTCAAACGAGTTTTGTGAGCGCGAATCGATAGCTAATGCGTGTACACGGATAAGATCGGCTAATGGCGCTGTACCACGGCGTTTGAGGTTAATAGAGTTATTGTGTCGCCCATCTTGCTCCATCACGAAATCTTTGAAAAAGCCCAAGGGCGGGGTGCGGTTTAAGGCATTGCGCGCCATTGAGGCTAAAAAGCGATTATTGCGACGTGCACGGCGACCAATGAAGGCTTTGAGTTGCTCAGCCCAGTTAGTTCGACCATAGACACCATCTAAATCAAAGAAAATATTGCTGTCGAGTAACGAGCGTGGGCTCGGATTATCAATCCAATCGGCGAAGCATTGTTCCCACTCTTTCAGCGTTTTGCGCCACTCAGGGTTGGTCGCCATGATGTTACCGGTACAATAGGTATACCCGCAGGCATCAAGTCCATCAGACACGCGCTTCGATAGTGCMTCAAAGTACGCGTTATGCTCGTCGTGGTTAAAACTATCGTCCAAGATAATGGCATTGTCTTGATCGGTTACAATCAGCTGCTCATCGCGTGCCATCGACCCCATCGCCAAAAAGCAATACGGAATAGGCGGCTCACCCAGCTCTTCTTCTGCTAACTCCAACAGGCGCTGCTTAAAACTGCGGCCAATCACGGACATCGCAGACCCAATCATGTGTGAGTTCGCGTCCTCATTGACCATACGTACAAAGCAATCTTTGACTTGTTTGGCTAACACCACTAAATCGTCCACCGATTGTTGGCGGAAAATACTGGCGACGAGGAACAAGCTGTTTTGCGATTCGTAACGTGCAATATCCGATAGTGCGACCACACCCAGTGGTTTGCCATGTTGCAGTACCGGTACGTGGTGGAGGTTTGAGCGCAGCATGGTGAGCATGGCTTCAAAGATGTAGGCATTATGATCGAGGGTGATCAGCTGGGGCGACATGATTTCTTGTACCGGCGTTTCATAAGGCAAGCCTTCTGCTAACACGCGATTACGTAAGTCACGATCAGTAATGATCCCCAGCACTGGATTCAGGCCAGTTTCTGGATCTGGCTCATCGCCCATCACCAAAATTGACGAGACCGCTTCTTGCGACATAACTTGGGCTGCATATTGTACCGAGTCGGTACTATCGATCATCACGGGGTCGCGAATAATCAGCTTCTTAACCTTGGACGTCGTCAGATCATTGGCTTCATTATGGCTCGATACCGCCTGACGTAATCGCGTCCGGTCTTCGACCTCGACAAAATCGGCAAAGTGTTCAAATTCATCAAACAAGCGGTTAAATGTCGCCTCAGGGATGAAGTACACCAAGGTGTCTTCGATCGCCTTGGCGGGCATACGCACCCGGTTGTTCATCAAAAGCCCCATTTGACCGAAGATATCCCCCTCGGCGATACGGTTGTACAAGGTGCCATTACGACGATACAGCTCGACAGCACCGCTACGGATCATGGCTAAATCATGAATCTCATCGCCGTAGGCAAAAATCGTCGTGCCCGCTCGGTGATAACTAATTTCGATGCTTTGCGCGACCTCAGCAACCACCTCTTCGGGAATCGATTCAAAAGGGGCGTATTGGGAAAGAAATGTCGCAATTTCAACTTGTTCAGCTTCCATGATGCTCACCTAGCGTTGCGAGAAAGTGCAAGGGTATGCGGTTGACTATTTACAATAGATGAAACCTAAAAGCGTTGTCTCACCCATCACATATCAAAGTTGTTGGTAATAAAAAAGGCAGTCCCGAGGGCCTGCCTTTTTCATCATAGCTAACTGTTAGTTACTTAGCACGTACAGTTACTTAGCGCGCGGCTCTGATGCCAACCCTTTAAACAAGGAAGCCGTCGCCACCAAGAGTACAATCGTGAACGGGAAGCCGGTTGAAACCGCCATCGCTTGTAGGGCAACCAAGCCACCACCAAGGATAAGCGCCACCGCAACTAGACCCTCGAAAGACGCCCAGAAAACACGTTGTGGCACTGGCACGTTCACTTTACCGCCTGCAGAAATGGTATCGATAACCAATGAGCCCGAGTCAGACGAGGTCACAAAGAACACGATAACCAGAATGATACCGATGAATGAGGTAATCGATGCCAACGGCAAATCATCCAACATCGCAAACAGTTTCAGTGACAGCTCTGCATCAACAACTGCGGTGTAACCTTCGTTTACAAATTGACCAATCGCGGTGCCACCGAATGCGGTCATCCATAACACACAAGCAGCAGATGGGATCAGCAATACGCAGGTGATAAACTCACGCACTGTGCGGCCACGAGATACACGCGCAATAAACATACCTACAAATGGGGACCATGAAATCCACCATGCCCAATAGAACGAAGTCCAGCCCTGCGTAAAGTTGGCATCTTCACGTGCAAACGGCATAGACAGCGCAGGCAAGTTTTGAAGGTACGCGGCGAGGTTACCAAAGAAACCGGTCAAAATGGCTAGCGTTGGACCCACTGCAATCACAAAGATAAGCAGTAGCAGCGCAAGCAGCATGTTCACTTCGGAAAGGCGTTTCACCCCTTTATCTACCCCGGCAACCACAGACAGGATGGCCATCGCGGTGATACCCATGACAAGCAGCACCTCAGTGGTGTTACCCAGTGGGGTATCAAACAGATAGTGAAGACCAGCAGACGCCTGTGATGCTCCGAGACCCAATGACGTTGCAAGGCCGAAGAGGGTCGCGATGATCGCAAGAATATCGATCACGTGGCCGGTCCAGCCCCATACACGCTCGCCAAAGAGCGGGTAAAAGACAGAACGCATGGTCAAAGGCAAACCTTTGTTGTAGGCAAACAGAGCCAGACCTAGCGCCAAGACAGCGTAGATAGCCCAAGGGTGAAGACCCCAGTGGAAAATCGTTGCAGACATACCTAGGCGTCGAGCCGCTTCAGCATCTCCGGCTGCAGCACCTAACGGTGCCCAGTCGGTACGAATACCGTTTGCATCAACAGCGGTACCGCCCAATGAGGTTTGAAAGTGTGTTAACGGCTCTGAAACACCGTAGAACATCAAACCAATACCCATACCGGCGGCAAACAACATCGCAAACCAACCCGCATAGCTATAATCCGGCTTAGCTTCTGTCCCGCCGAGACGAACGCGACCCAAAGGTGACACAATCAGCACTAGACAGGCGATAACAAAAATATTACCTGCAGAAAGGAAGAACCAGTCTAGGTTCGAGGTCAACCAACCCCGAAGATCACCAAAAACAGGGCCGATTTGGTTTTGAAATGCCAAAGTGACAAATACAAAGGCCATAATGGCCAGCCCCGAGACCATAAATACTCGGTTGTGAATATCAAAACCAAACGGGCCAAGTTTAACGGCCACGTTATCCTGACCGACCTGGTAGTCAGTATCGATCGGGTTAACTTTCCCGTCCGGTTTCATCATATCTTCATGGCTTTTATCGCTCACGAGTTAACTCCTTAGTCCGTTTGTTCGGAAGCCTGTGAGTGTCGGTGGCCTGTGCGCTCAATTGGCCTTTTCATCGCAAAACGCGGATAAAAAAGTTGACCAGCAGCAAGAACCGCAACATCCACACAGCTCACTACCCTAACATAAATGCGTAACGATTTAATTAGGGCACTAACCAAATGTCGATTTTATAACCAGCTATTAATCAATATATCCACTCAATCCCAGACTAGACGCGGCCTAGAACTCATTTGAACTCTTTATTTCAGAGCTATAAAGGATCGTGTCATACACATTCCTCTTCTAGGTTTAGCGGAAATACGCCGTATCATAAAAAGAATTCATTGATAGTGCTCACAAAAAATACCTATGTTCACCAGCAAAACTTTTGATGGATCACAAAGACATCGTGAATAGCATGCGTCTGTTCAAGTACCTATCGTGAAGCCGCTCTGAGCTCGCACGACTCGCCTACGAGCGCATAACCTCCAAGCCACAAAAATGCAAAATAATGCAACAATATGATTTATTCGTGACACTTGTCACACTGAGAAAAATAAGTACAATACCGCCGCAATCGTTTTCCATCCCAGTTTAACGTTTGCGGAGCAAGCATCATGCAATTTGGCATCGGCCTTTTGGGGATTAGCGTCCTCTTTCTTATCGCGATTGGATTTTCAGAAAATCGTCGCGCGATCAACTGGCGTACCGTCGGTGGCGCTTTCGTTATTCAAATCGTCTTTGCCGGGTTTATTATCTCCGTCCCGCTTGGTCAGCGCATTCTGGCTAACGCATCAGAAGCCGTGTCCGCAATTATTAGCTTTGGCGATATTGGTGCTGAGTTTCTATTTGGTGATCTCGCGAAATTTAAACTTGGCTTTATCTTTGCTTTCAACGTTTTACCAACTATCGTCTTTTTCTCCGCTCTGATCGCGGTGCTTTACCATTTAGGGATCATGGCTTGGATTATTCGCCTGATCGGTGGCGTACTACGACGCGTACTCGGCACCTCGCGCACTGAATCGATGTCAGCCACTGCCAATATCTTTGTCGGATCGGTAGAAGCCCCTCTTGTCGTGCGCCCTTTTCTCGCCTCAATGACGCGCTCAGAATTATTTGCAGTCATGGTCGGCGGGTTAGCCTCCGTCGCTGGAGGCACCATGGTTGGATACGCAGGCCTCGGTGTTGAAATGAAATACCTGRTCGCTGCCGCCTTTATGTCCGCACCAGCCGGTCTAATGATGGCAAAGATTATGGTCCCGCAGACCGAAGCGCCTATCAGCCATACCCAAGCGCAAGCCGAGCAAGATAACCACGATAAGCCTGTCAACTTGATCGATGCAGGCACACAAGGTGCTTTAAGTGGATTACAAATTGCGATGGCAGTCGGGGCTAGCTTACTGGCCGTGATCAGCATGATTGCGCTGATTAACGGCGGGTTGGGTAAACTTGGTCCTATGATCAATATGCCTCAGTTGAGCCTGGAGTGGATATTCGGCTATGTGTTTGCACCAGTTGCTTGGCTCATCGGTATTCCGTGGGGGGAAGCAATGACTGCGGGTACCTTGATTGGTAAGAAAATTGCGGTGAATGAATTTGTGGCGTTTGCTGATTTTATGAATCTAAAAGGTGCACTTTCTCCCCATAGCCAAGCCATTGTTACCTTTGCTCTGTGCGGCTTTGCCAACCTCACTTCGATCGCGATGTTGATGGGCGGACTGGGCGGTATTGTTCCAGAGCGCCGAGGTGATATCGCCAAATTAGGAATGCGTGCCATTCTTGCCGCCACCTTAGCAAATCTGATGAGCGCAACATTAGCAGGGCTGTATCTGACTTTGTAACCTCAATCACGCTAGATCGTTTTACCATCATTCTGACGGTTCAGTGTTTCTCACCAAGGACGGTGAGTGCACAAAAAAGCCTCGAAGAGAACGGGCTTCATCTGTTACACTTCATTTACTTAACGTAAAGAGATRTAGTCACCATGCGGTATCCTTGGATTCTTTTTGATGCAGATGAAACACTGTTTCACTTTGATGCGTTTGCAGGACTGCAACGCATGTTTTCACACTATGATGTCGATTTCGACCAACACGCCTTTGCCGAATATTCAGAACTAAACAAACCTTTGTGGGTGCAATATCAAAATGGCGAGATAGACGCACACACACTGCAAACCAAACGCTTTACCCATTGGGGAAAGCGGCTTAGAGTGGCACCGACAACGCTAAATCAGCACTTTTTGGATGCCATGGCCGAAATCTGTGAGCCACTCCCAGGCGCAGAAGCATTGCTAAACGCGATTCGTCCACACGCACACATTGGTATTATCACCAATGGCTTTACCGCGTTACAGGATGTCCGTTTAGAAAAAACAGGGTTCAAGCCAGCCATTTCTACTCTCGTGGTATCCGAGCAAGTCGGTTTTGCCAAACCTGACCCACGCATCTTCGAGCATGCTTTTGCAAAGATGGGCCATCCTCCTAAGTCTCAAATCCTTATGGTCGGCGATAACCCAATGGCCGATGTCCTCGGTGGCATGCGCGCAGGAATAGACACATGCTGGTTGAATCGCAACAAAAAGCCCCTGCCAGAAGGCGTGACGCYCACCCACCAAGTGGACTCACTGCATGCGCTCCAAGCGTGGCTCATGCCTGACAACGCCTAATCATAAAAAAAGAGAGCCAATGCTCTCTTTTTTGCTTTCCAACGATGTCTTTGCCTAATGGGGCAAATTAGCTGCGGTCACCGGCAACAAAAGCGGCTTTTTCTGCTTGTTGGCCTTGGTCGGTATTTGCAACATAAGTCACTGAACCACTGTTTTGGTCTTGGCTGTAAATGAATACACGACCTGATTCGTCAGTCACTTTGCTGTCCATGCTTTTTGAGCTGGTCACTTTCGCGCCTTTAACGGCTTGACCTTGTTCAGTCACTGATACCCAAGCACCGCCTTCTGCAGGTTGTACGTCAAGGTTAAGACCGCTCGCCATTACTGAGGTTGATGCGAGTGTCAGTGCAAAAATAGCTGCTAATTTTTTCATGATTGTTTCCTCTCTCGTTGTCGATTGATTGTTATTAAACGCCAATCTCGGTGACCAATTGTCACCACAATGTCTCTATTTGAAGATTTTCTTTGCGACCTTTCGTCGCGGGACGAGAGAGAAGGTACGCCGATAAAAGTGTGCTCACAATCACGTTTATGCGAATGACTTGTTCGAAAAATTGCACGTGATTTCACGATCAATCAGGCGTAAAAGATCATAGATGTGTGCCTCTCCTTGCCTACCAAAAGTGATCCTCTTTGCCGTTTCACTCGTTTTGCCAAGAGCCATGACATTCCTGAGCAGTCACTCACTGTCATTGTTGATGATGGTTTGGTGAGGAATGACTAATCGATGAAAAGGAGAGCAACATGCTAAAACGTACCTTCACGAAATTTGCGGTGACTGCCGCCTTGATTCTAGGAATGGGAAGCGCGATGGCTGCGCACCACAAAGGCGGCCACGATATTGTGGACACAGCCGCAAAAAATGATGACTTTTCTACCCTTGTGGCCGCAGTCAAAGCTGCAGGGTTAGTGGATACCCTCAAAGGAGAAGGGCCATTTACCGTCTTTGCGCCCACCAACGCAGCATTCGCTAAACTGCCAGAAGGGACGGTGGACATGCTTCTCAAGCCCGAAAACAAGGATAAGCTTGTCGATATCCTCACCTATCATGTCGTGCCGGGTAAGGTAACCGCGGAACAAGTGATGGGTATGTCGTCCGCCACCACGGTACAAGGCCGTGACATTATGATTAAGACCTCTTATGGCAAAGTTAAAGTCGATAACGCGACTGTAACCAAAGCCGATATTATGACGTCAAACGGTGTCATTCATGTGATTGATACCGTGATCATGCCTTAGCGACCACGCTACTGAGCCTACGATTGTACAGATAGTGATTTGACCTGTGCGGTCAGTCGTCAGTGACAAAAAAGCCTGCTCCATGAGCAGGCTTTGTCGTTGGTTAGGATTTATTCGCTGACGTGAGTCAAGCCGCTTGGCTATCGCACGACTGCTGATACTTGCCGAGCAAGGCATGGTAGAAATCGTGATCGGAAAGCGTGCCAACCAATTTGCCATTTTCTACCAGTAGCACGGGTTTGTTGGTGTGATAGCGGATTTCAATCGCATCACGCATTTCGWTATCAGGCGATGCCATTACAATGGTATCCGAGCTTACTTGTGATAAGTTTTCCATGTCTTTTTTCCATTCAGCCACACGCAAATGCTGTGTGCCCGCCATGGCCGACAATGCTCCCTGAGGCTCTACTGTCACCCAGATATCACGCTGATCGCACACCTTCCAACGGTTTTCAACGTGCGGCATGGTGTCGATATCTTTCATCATTGAGCGACCTTTCAGTACGTTCAATGGATTAGTGTGTGCCACAAAGTCGCGAACATAGTCCGTTTCCGGGCGCAGAACAATGTCTTCAGGCTTACCGTGCTGAATAAGCTGACCGGACTCCAAGATGGCAATGTTGTTACCAATTTTCAGTGCCTCGTCCAGATCGTGGCTCACAAACAAAATCGTTTTGTTGAGTTTTTTCTGCAGCTCCAGTAGCTCGTCTTGTAGCTGAGCACGGATCAAGGGATCCAGTGCGGAAAACGGTTCATCCATCAGTAGAATGTCACTGTCCATCGCAAAAGCACGGGCCAAGCCAACACGCTGCTGCATACCGCCAGACAGTTCATGTGGATACTGATAGGCCCAATCCGCCAATCCCACCATTTCAAGTTTTTCTAATGCTTGCTTACGGCGTTCTTTTTTACTGATGCCTTTCATTTCTAGACCGAAGGCAACGTTATCCACCACAGTTAACCAAGGCATCAGAGCGAATTTTTGGAATACCATTGAGGCACGGTTGGTACGCAGATGACGCAGCGTTTGTGCATCCACACTCGCCATATCCACCATTTGGTCACCATCGCGCACCTCAAGGCTGCCACGGCTAATCGGGTTAAGGCCATTCACCGCCCGTAACAAGCTCGATTTACCTGAGCCAGATAAGCCCATCAATACGCAAATCTCACCTTCTTTTACATTAAGTGACACATTGTCCACACCCACGACTTGACCAGTTTGATCGATGATCTCTGATCGCGTTAAGCCTTTGTCGAGCAGGTCGAGTGCTGGTTGTACGTTGTCACCGAAAACAACATCAAGATTTTTAATTGCGATTGCGTCCATGGTATCCCCCTTATTCGTTGCCTTGGTTTGGTGCTTTACACAGGCGGTCAAGAATGATGGCTACCAATACAATCGCCAGACCCGCTTCAAAACCTTGAGAAATGTTGACAGTGTTTAGTGCGCGAACCACTGGCTTACCGAGGCCGTCAGCCCCCACTAGTGCGGCGATAACTACCATCGACAGTGACAACATAATACATTGCGTCACACCCGTCATAATGCTTGGCAGTGCCGCGGGCAATTCCACTTTAAACAAAAGCTTCATGCGGTTGGCGCCAAATGCACGGCCAGCTTCCACCAACTCCTCTGGCACACGTGTAATGCCGAGATAGGTCAAACGAATCGGTGCCGCAATCGCAAAGATGATGGTGGAAATCAGTCCCGGTACAATCCCTAAGCCGAACAGAACCAGCGTTGGAATCAAATATACAAAAGGCGGTACCGTCTGCATTAAGTCCAAGAGTGGACGCATGATGGTATACGCTAAGGGCCGGTGAGCAGCCATTATCCCAAGCGGTATGCCAATTAATACGGAAATCGTTGTCGCGGCAAACACCAGAACAAAGGTTTCCAGCATCTCTTGCCAGTAGCCCAGGTTGAGGATCAACAAGAGCGCACTCACAACAAAGATCACGATGGAAATTCGACGCTGCAGGTACCACGCTAACGCAGCTGTCATGATGATAGGCATTGCAGGTGGCATCCATTTAAAGATGTCGACCAAAAACATGATGCTGGTATCTAAACCAATCGAGATGGCATCAAAGAAGCCCGCGGCGTTCATGGTTAACCAGTCAACGCCATTTTCCATCCATTGACCGAGTGGGATCTTGTTATCTGTAATAATATTCACAATAAAACCTTAGGGGGCGGCGATTAAACCGCCCTCTCCTTCTACACTTTTTTGTTACGCTTCAGTCTTTTTAAGATATTCAGTCACAGCTTCTACGGCATTTTTACCGTCTAGTGTGGTGATACCATCTAGCCACTTGTTCAACACACTTGGGTTGTTACGTAGCCATTCGCGCGCTGCAATCTCTGGTTTCTCGCCGTCATTCAGGATTTTGCCCATCATTTCGTTTTCCATCTTGAGGCTAAACTCAAGCTGCTCGAGCATTTGACCCACATTCGAACATTGCTCGACATAGCCACTACGAACATTGGTATGAACCGTGGCACCGCCGTAGTTAGGGCCGAAGTAGTCATCTGCACCAGACAGATACTTCATATCAAAGTTGCTATTCATTGGGTGTGGGGCCCAACCTAGGAAAGCAACCCATTTGTCGCGGCGAACGGCACGCGAAACCTGTGACACCATGCCCGCTTCGCTTGATTCGATCAGGCGGAAATCTCCCAGATTGAAATCATTAGTATCAATCATTTTTTGGATTTGACGGTTACCGTCGTTACCAGGCTCGATGCCATAAATGCGTGAGTCGAATTTGTCAGCGTATTCCGCGATATCTGCAACACTGGTCACGCCTGCTTCGTAGACGTACTTAGGTACGGCAAGCGTGTATTTAGCGCCAGTCAGGTTGGCACGAACACTATCGATCGAGCCTTCATCTAGATATTTTTTAATATCGCCCGTTTGGGTTGGCATCCAGTTACCGAGGAATACGTCGATGTCGCCCGACGCCAGAGATGAAAAAGTTACAGGCAGTGACAGCAAGTCTGTCTCTGTTTTGTAGCCCATGCCTTTTAGCACTTCTGTGGTGATGGCTGTGGTTGAGGTCACGTCCGTCCAACCGATATCCGAGAAACGTACCGTCTCACATTGGTTGGCAGCAGCGCTAAACGCCACCATAGAGCTCAGGCCAACCGCGGTCATCAGGGTTTTGGTGGTCTTACGTTTGTTCATTSACATCTTGGATTCCTTGTAATGCTTACTGATTAGTTTCCAGTGAAGGCGCACCTTCGGTGGCTTTCTCACTTTGCGCGTTCTGATTGCGTTGCTTCTGCTGCCACTCAGCCGCAATCCATACTGGCACCTGCTCAGCAGGCAAGAGTGGCTTGTCGAGAATCATGTCAGCGGCGCGCTCCGCTACCATGATGGTTGGGGCATTCAAGTTGCCATTTGGAATGGTGGGGAAAATCGATGAATCCACCACGCGCAAACCTTGAATCCCTCGAACACGGCACTGCTCATCGAGTACCGCCATCGAATCGTTGTCTGCACCCATTTTGCAGGTACACGATGGGTGATACGCACTTTCCACGTTCTCTTTCACCCAACGATCAATCGCTTCGTCTGTGGTGACATCACGACCCGGTTGAATCTCTTCACCACGGAAGGGATCCATAGCACTTTGATCCATGATTTCACGGGTCAAACGAATGGTGTCGCGCCAGTCTTGGCGATCTTGTTCGGTAGTAATGTAATTAAACAGGATCGACGGTTTATCTTGCGGATCCGCTGACTTGATACGCACATGGCCGCGGCYTTCAGGCTTGTTTGGGCCCACATGGACTTGAAAACCATGCCCATCAAACGCSGCTTTACCGTCGTAACGCATCGCTGCAGGTAAAAAGTGGTACTGGATATTTGGCCACTTCAACCCTTTGCGTGAACGGATAAAGGCACATGATTCAAAATGGTTGGTGGCACCCAAGCCTTTACGGGTCAAGATCCACTCAGTACCGATCATTCCCTTGCTAATTAACCCCAGCTTGCTGTTGAGCGTAATCGGCGCTTTACAATGGAACTGGAAGTAAACTTCGAGGTGGTCTTGCAGGTTTTCACCCACACCCGGCAACTCATGCTTGACGTCAACACCGGCATTTTCCAGTACGTCACGTGCGCCAATACCTGAAAGTTGCAGCAGTTGCGGTGAGCCCACTGATCCCGCGCTGGAAATGACTTCTTTGTCTGCCATCACGCGTTCAATTTTGCCGCCTTTTTCAAATTCCACACCTACCGCACGTTTGCCTTCCAGCAAGACACGACGAGTCACAACACCCTTTTTCAAGGTCAGATTGCTGCGCTTCAGCGCGCGACGTAGGTAGGCATTTGACGTTGAAGCGCGCACACCCTTATCAACCGTCATATGCATCGGCCCAAAGCCTTCTTGCTGATAACCGTTGTAATCTTTGGTTTCTGGATAGCCTGCTTCGACACCCGCATCAATAAATGCTTGATAAAGCGGGTTGAGTTTCATGTCGTTGCCGTTACACGTACCGACAGGGCCCTGACCACCACGGTAAGTATCTTCACCGCCTGACCAGCTTTCTGCACGTTTGAAGTAAGGCAAGCAGCTAGCGTAATCCCAGCCATTGGCACCGTGCTCAACCCATTCTTCGAAATCGCAAGCGTGACCACGCACATAGACCATGCCATTAATAGATGAACTACCACCCAGCACTTTACCGCGTGGGCAATGTAGCTGACGGCCATCCAAGCCTGGCTCAGGCAAAGACTCAAACTGCCAAGCATAGCGTTTGGTATTCATGGGATAAGACAGCGCCGTAGGCATCTGAATAAAAATGCTTTTATCGGTGCCACCGGCTTCAAGCAATAGCACTTGATGTTCGCCGGACTCGGTGAGCCGATCCGCCAGCACACAGCCGGCCGAACCCGCGCCGACGATAATATAATCGTAGCGTTGTGACATATTGGTCGCTCCGTTAACTGAGGTTAGGCGTATGGGCTAGCGAAATCGCCTAGCTCAATCAGTACACTCTTGGTTTGGGTATAGTGAGTCAGGGTCTCGACACCATTCTCACGGCCGATGCCTGATTGCTTGTAGCCACCGACAGGCATTTCTGCTGGCGAATCACCCCAGGTGTTCACCCAACAAATACCGGCTTCAAGCTGATGGATCACGCGATGCGCACGCGACAGGTTTTGGGTAAAGATGCCCGCTGCCAACCCATAATGGGTATTGTTGGCACGACGAATGACCTCTTCCTCGTCTGAGAAACGCAACACTGACATCACAGGGCCAAAGATCTCGTCGCGCACATGCGCCATGTTGTCATCACAATCGGTGAAGATAGTCGGGGCCACAAAGTTACCTTTGTCGAGACCATTCTCCATTAAGCGTTCGCCGCCAGTTAGCAGGGTGGCACCACTTGCTTTCGCGCCTTGAATGGCCGTCATCACTTTTTCAAGGTGCTCGGTTGAAATCAATGCACCAACTTGGGTGTTCATATCCATTGGATCGCCGACGACCAGTTTCTCGGTGCGCGATTTCAGCTGCTCGACAAACGCGTCATAAATGCTGTCGTGAACAAAGACACGGGTACCGTGTGTACATACCTCACCTTGGGTATAGAAGTTGGCGACCATAGCCGCAGATACCGCATTGTCTAAATCCGCATCATCAAACACGATACAAGGTGACTTACCACCCAGTTCCATGGTGACTGATTTCAGGGTCTTCGCGGCATCACCCATCACGGTCTTACCGGTACCGACTTCACCGGTGAAAGAAACCTTGGCAATCTCTGGGTGTGCTGTCAGCATTTGGCCAACACGATAATCACCTTGCACCACATTGAATACGCCGTCAGGCATACCGGCTTCAGTGAAGATCTCTGCCAACTTAAGGGCTGTAAGCGGGGTTTCTTCCGATGGCTTGAATACCATGGCATTGCCTGCCGCCAATGCTGGCGCTGATTTCCACATCGCAATTTGAATCGGATAGTTCCACGCACCAATGCCTGCACACACGCCAAGTGGCTCACGACGGGTGTAGAAAAATTGGTTGTCAGACAGCGGTTGCTGCTCACCTTGCATGGATGGCACCAGATTGGCGAAATATTCAATCGCATCAGCACCGGTTACCACATCAACCTCAATCGCTTCTTGCAACGGCTTACCCGTATCAAGGACTTCCAGTTTCGCCAGTTCATCATTGCGCTCACGCAACAAAGCAACCGCCTTCAATAGAATTCGGCTACGCTCCATCGCGGTCATGCGAGACCAAACGGCAAAGCCTTCTTTTGCGGCATCAATCGCTTTCTGCACATCGTCTGCAGAAGCTTGGCCGATCTGTGCCAGTGTTTCACCCGTTGCAGGGTTCACGGTGGCAAAGTATTCACCACTGGATACGTCAGTTAACTGACCATTAATAAAAAGCGTTTTCGCGTCCATGATTAATCCTGAATTCTTTTCTGTTCGTGTGTGCATGTCAGCTGCTATCCCGGGTTAGCCCTGAGGACGACCATAAAAGGTCAGTTGCTTATCTAAATAGTCATTGATAATGGTGCGAGCGTTATTGGCATCAATACCTTTAGGGTTCAATGCACCGCGCAACCAAATACCATCAATCAATGCTGCAATCCCCTGAGCAACCATGACAGCCTGCTCGACCGGCAATAGCGCTTTAAGCTCAATACGCAAATGCGACAGCAAGCGCTTCTCGTTCACGCGCTGTAAACGATGTAACTCATTGTCATGCATGGCATATGACCAGAACGCGAGCCAAGTTTTCACCACATCGGATTGGGCCTGAAAACCTTCAAAGTTCGCGTTAATGATCGCATTAATACGCGCTTGGTGGTGATGACGAGGGATCCCACGCAACGTGTTAATGACAGTGGMTGAAAGCTCGCGCAATACCACGCGCATTGTTTCTTCCAGCAAACCATGCTTACCACCAAAATAGTGGTTGATAATGCCTGTTGATACGCCGGCTTCCTTACTAATCAAAGAGATACTTGCCGCATGTAGACCAACGCGACCAATCACAGTCATGGTGGCTTTAACGAGCTGCGGTTTACGTACTTCCGGCATCCCTACCTTAGGCATTGTTGCTCCCATTCGTTTTTAATTGAACGATTAGTTAAATATAATCTTACACGCTAATATTTAGATCTCAAATAGATTTTTTAACCAAATCGCTACACGACCAACCCTCAAAAAACAGAAACATACAACTACAACAATGATTTAGGTCAATTTCAAAAAGGTTTGTTCCAGATCAAATCTTTTGTGCTGATAGCAGTATTTGTGAACAAATCGGTCGAAATTCCACCACAAAGCTATGGTGGCGCAGGAAATAGTAAGGGGAATAAGGATTCATTTTCACTCAATGCGGGCCGAAACCAACCGCGAGTCAAGGATTCAAAACACGCTCAACGCTGAGCCAAAAATGCGAAAATGAGCGACAAAACGCAAAATTTAACCGACGTTATCTACAAAAAGAGGAGGGACGCCAGTCTGAAAGCACGCATCAGCTGATCACAAACCATGATGGGCCACTCCAGCTAGAGCGTCGAGAAGCACAAACTATAACGAGATATAACCTTTCGCGCGACCAATATTTAGGGCCCGAAATATTGATCAAAAAGGCTGGTTACCGCTAACCGTTTTATCGTGACGGGCATACCATCGCTATCACACTCAAACGCCGAGCAAAAAAAAGCCCAGCGTCTATCGCTGGGCTCATCGACTAGGGGTGTGTTACGTATGGCTTACTCGTAGTTAAGCTCGGTGGCTTTTCCTGAGAAGACACGGTACACAAAGAGGGTGTATAAGAAGATCATCGGTAGCACGAACATCGCACCGTAACCGACAATCAACAGGGTACCAGTGGCACTCGCCGCCTCTTTCGCCGTCATCACGCCGGGGATAATGTCAGGGAAGAAGCTGTATGCTAAGCCAAAAAAGCTCATTGCAAACAAAATGATCGCGCCAATGAATGGGAACTGATAGCCCACATCATTTTCGACCGGTACGTGACGCAGATAGCGGTCTACCAACAACATAATGGCAAGACACACCAGTGGCACGGGTGCCAGTAATAAAATCTCCAAACCAACGCTCGGCTACTGTCTCACTCACCAGCGGATTGACAATACTGATAGCCTGATAGCTAATACGCCAAGCGCCGCAAGCCAGCCACCGCGGCGAGACCATTTCGCCGCGCGCTTTTGCAAGTCCCCTTCCGTTTTCATCACCAGCCAAGTGCCACCAATAT
>NZ_MUFL01000050.1:0-25033 GCF_001995355.1 Salinivibrio sp. PR919
AGGTTGGCATTATCACTTTCAAGCCAACACCATCAAGCATCGTCGCGTGCTCTCGATACCTCGTCTTGGTCGCGAGGTCAGAAACCATCGGCGATACCTGATTAAGCTAACCCAATATCAGTGGGCCATCAGGGAATATCAACGGCTAACGCATACGATGGGGCTCGGTCAATTATGAGGGGATCCGCCAGCGCCCGCGTAATAGGCGCGAGCTTGCGAGCGTCCTGATTGACGCGTTTGTTCTACGCTTCACTTTCTGCTGCCTAGAAATAGCTTCATTGCTAGACCAAATACCAAACCGCCACCTAGCCAAATGACTGCCTGAATGGCGATTGCGCTAGGGGTTAACTGATTTTGGAATATTTTTGGTAGCACCATGATGAAAAACATTAAGATTCCATAGGTTATACCCATTTTAAGCCAGTTAGTCTTCTTGGCTTCTGGARGTTCACTTGACATAACTTCGGCAAAGCGATCTTTTTCTTTCTCAAGCCATCTTGCCTCACCGAATATTTTGAACCAAATCCAGATTGGGAACGTTAAGGTAAGCAATATAAGACTGGTGATATTCCAAAGGCACGGTATTTTCCCGTGACACTCTGGGCATACATAGCCAAACCAGTGCCCAAATGAATTGCTTTTAGACCAGAGCCTACCAACATTTAACGCACCACATTCAGGGCACGGAACGTACTGCCTCTCCATTAATGGAGCATCGCTAGTTTTATCTATTAGAGTTACCTTAGGTATTCTCTGCCCAAGAATTAACTCATTGAATGCAAGTCCAGGGTTGATAATCCAATGGAGCAGTATTGGGTGCGGCAGCTTCCATACTTTGTATTTTTCTTTATCGAATTCCATGTTTACTCTCAACTTTATTCGTGGTTGACGTAGAACGCCAAATTAAGGTGTGAACAACGCTAACCACCTACCTAAAGCATTGTGTCATAAACACTAAACTTGCATGAAGTGAAAGCGCCGAGCGTTGTGAATCACCCTTAAATTTTATTGTTAGTTGTGAAACTTACCACCTGCCGAGATCTACAACCTTAATCTAGGTAGTCTGGTGTATGTAAGTTTGTACCGCAGACTTTGCACTTGTAATCACCTGAAGGCTCACCTTCCATTAACGCACTCGCTATTGCTGCAAATAAGCTAGAAAAGAAACCCTTAACTTCTTTTCCCGTGTCTTCACCAGATTTAGAGAAGCTTTCATACTTATGAAACGTCACCTTTTTGCAATTACAGCAGAACGCTTTGGTCTCTTCAGCGCCGTATATTTGAACCAACTTGATTATCTCCAACAACCTAATTTTTCACCCAGCAACTAACGCCCGGCACATGCRCCGGTTTGGAGCCGCGAAGCGGCGGAAAAGCGGTCGCCGTGCTGCCGCTTGTTATGCGGAATCAATCAACCACCCTGAGTTGAATTTCTGCACCATCAGGAAGGTCTTTAATCTGTTTTGCGAGATCACCTGAGAACCGAACAAGTTCGACAAGGGGGGCAGTTTTGATGTTCGAAATGCCGTATTCCCCTCCCAGCGCACCGGGAATGACGAGACAATACTTTCGGCCCTCTGAAAGTTCACCCAAGCTTTCTTTTGCTTGCTCAACCAACGCCTGCATATACCAATCTTCTAAAAAATCCTGGTCTTGAGACAATCGATCCAATTCGTCGCGATCGTTAGCCACTACCTCGCAATAGACATCCTCTGGACTAAGGCGCCAATACTTACCATCCGCATCTTCAATCATAAGATTGCCGAAATCGTTTTCGCCCACAATTGAGAGCGGTTCGATTCCGACCCAACCCCATGAATCTTTGACTTCCTGAATGATGCTCATGAATTCCTTACCGCATAACATTGTATTAGTGCGCGCGCTCGATTTTCCAAAACCGTTATACGCGCCTTTTTTCATCTAACTACTTATGATTAAACACATTTTTAACGCTTGAAGCAATCACCTTGTCTGCGAAAGTGTGCATGCCGCCTATCCCGGACAAGGCGTTCACACTATCCTCAAAGGCGAATTTTTAACTCATTGATTATATTTAACTAATATTTTGTCTTTCGGCGATAATGTGAATGTGTCTCGAAAAAGTGTGCACACTATTTGGCTTTCCTTACCGATAGGCTGTATGAATATACAGTCTTAGATGGAGGAAAAAGATCATGACCAAAAGTCCTTTTATGGCAAGCCTTCAGCATGAGATTAGGCGACGAGGCTATGCGATCAAAACCGAGAAAAGTTACTTGTACTGGGTGCGTCGATTTATCCTTTTCCATCATAAGCAGCATCCTACAGAGCTTAGTGACAAGGATGTAAAAACGTTTCTGTCTTATTTGGCGAATGCGCAGCAAGTTTCACCGAACACACAAAAGGTAGCTCTCAATGCATTAGCCTTTCTTTACAACCAGTTTTTAAACCAGCCGCTAGGTAAGATTGCGTAAAGCCTTAAATCGTGCGGTACAAAAGGCCCAATGGATTTGCTTTAACGTCCACGCTACCGCCCTTCGGTTGGCGGCATCCAAAAGACCATGTGAGGGAGATATTTAAGGAACGTAGATTACCAGAGCATGAGGAAGGTGTTTAGACAGAGGCGTCTAAAATGTTGGCAATGTCAGGATTTGCATGATTGCGGGGCAGAAAACGAAAAAAGCCGCTGATTTCTCAGCGGCTTTTCGGTATGTGGCGGAGGGATAGGGATTTGAACCCTAGAAGGGCTATTAACCCTTGCCGGTTTTCAAGACCGGTGCTTTCAACCGCTCAGCCATCCCTCCGGAACGCGGCGTATAATATGGGTTTCCTGTTGGCTTGTAAAGTAAAAAACCAATATTAGCGGTGCGTTTGGTCAGCTTTCAGCCAATAAAAAAGAGGCCAGCGTTAGGCTGGCCTCTTTGGTGTGTTTTTTAAACCGTTTTAGATGTTTTCGACATCAAATTCAACCACGGGGCTGATGTCTGCCTCGTAGTCTACGCCTTCAACACCAAAACCAAACAGTTTTAGGAATTCAGCTTTGTATTCTTTGTAGTCAGTCAGCTCACTGAGGTTATCAGTGGTGATCTGTGGCCACAAGTCACGGCAGTGCTGCTGAATATCGTCACGCAGTTCCCAGTCATCTAAACGCAGACGGTTTTCGCTGTCTACCTCTGGGGCGCTGTTATCGTCTTTATAGAGGCGTTGGGTGAACATGCGATGGATTTGCTCCATGCAACCTTCATGGACGCCCTCTTGACGCATTTTTTTGAATACCATGGCGATATAAAGCGGCATAACTGGAATAGCCGAGCTCGCTTGAGTGACCACGCTTTTCAATACGGCGACGTTGGCACTACCACCTTTTGTCGAGAGCGTATCGTTCAGCGCTTTTGCAGCGCGATCGAGGTCCATTTTCGCTTTACCCAGCGCACCTTCCCAATAGATAGGCCAAGTGAGCTCGGTACCGATATAGCTGTACGCCACGGTTTTGCAGCCTTCGGCCAATACACCAGCGTCGTTCAGCGCGTTAATCCAAAGCTCCCAGTCTTCACCGCCCATCACGGTGACGGTATCTTGAATTTCTTGCTCGGTAGCCGGCTCGACACTGGCTTCAATGATTTCATCTTTGTTGGTGTCAACGGCGGTTGAGGTATAGGTCTCACCGATTGGTTTGAGTGATGAGCGCACCAGCTCGCCGCTGTCAGGTAGCTTGCGCACTGGCGAGGCCAGCGAATACACAACCATATCGATTTGACCCAAATCTTGTTTGATCAAATCAATGGTTTTTTGCTTAGCTTCATGCGAGAACGCATCGCCGTTCAGGCTCTTGGAATACAGGCCTTCTTGCTTGGCAAACTTGTCGAATGCGGCAGAGTTGTACCAGCCAGCGGTGCCAGGCTTTTTCTCGGTGCCTGGTTTTTCAAAGAACACACCAATGGTTGCCGCACCGCCACCGAAAGCTGCCGCAATGCGTGAGGACAAGCCATAACCGCTGGATGCCCCTACCACCAAGACACGCTTAGGCGCATTGGCAATCGGGCCTTGCGCTTTGGTGTAGTCAATTTGTTCTTTTACATTGGCTTCACAGCCGATCGGATGGGTGGTCGTACAGATAAATCCGCGAATTTTAGGTTTGATGATCATATTCAACGTCCCTCACAAAATTGAGGCTAAGGATAATTACTAACGCCGACCTATGCATCCCCTTTTGCGGAAAAATGACGAAAATATCCAGTGGTTGGAGGTGTTGCAGACAAGATTAGTGGACGAGATCGCGATCAGCGCCACCGAAATGGCGCAAAGACGCGCCCTTAACGACGGCGGTTAAGCGGCCAATACATAAACCAAGAGGCATAAGGATTCGGCGAGATGAATTTATCATTGTCTTGCGCGTTTTCTTTATTGCCACTTTGCTCCCACGCATTCGAGAAAATGTGTTGGCCCCAGTTAAACGCAATGTTACCGGTTAAGCCAAATTTAGGGCGTGTTGGGGTTGAGCTCGCGTCTGTATCTCGTGGTTGATGGGTTTTACTCACAGTGACTTACCTCTTTAGTTCGATACGCTTGATCGATGTTGGCGTCTTGCCATCACGACACTGCAAAGGACCATAATAAGTAAAAAAGAGCAGACTTGCACCATTTGTGTGACATTAATCACACTGGTTGGTGCGATCATGGTAAGTCGCTGTCTCATAAAAAAGCGCCTGCCGAAGCAAGCGCTTTTTGTTCTCATGGTGCGGTTTTCTTTGCAGTTACGCCGCTTTGTTTGGGTTCGGCTTTTTAATCGCACCACCTTCTAGCTGGCTAGAGGCAAACCACTCCGCTTTAAAATCATCAACTTGCACGGCATATGCACGTAGTGCATCAGCCTCAAGCAGTTTCTCTCGTGCTTGCGCGGTAATGATGTTTTGATCCACGGCCTGCTGTGAGCGATCAGCCAAGCTGGCTTTCCCGTCGATTTGTTTCGCTTTTGCGGCTTTGATCAACGCCTTGTCGGTATCGCGTGATTCCCACATAGCTACAAAGGCACGCTCCATCACGGCAACAGGATCTTCAGGCTTGTCACCCACATAGCAAATGTGTGTCCAGCGATCGCGGTCCGCACTTGGTGTCATCAGTTGCTCGGCAATTTGGTTGAGCAATTTGTCCGATGGCATTTTGTAGTGCATGCCCAACGGGAAGAGAAGTACACGTAAGCTGCGACCCACACCGTTACGTGGGAAGTTGTTAAATGCGCCATCAAAGGCTTTTGCACACTGAGCTAAACAGTATTGCAGCGCATAGTGCACCATTGGCAAATCAGCACGCGGACGTCCTTCATCTTCAAAGCGCTTCAGTACTGCAGAAGCCATATAAAGATGACTTAACACATCACCCAAACGGGCTGAGAGCATTTCACGGCGTTTCAGCTCACCGCCGAGGGCCAACATGGCAACATCGGTGGTCACGGCCAGTGCTCGGCTCATTCGTGTCAGATGACGGTAGTATTTTGCCGTTTCGCCACTCACTGGCGCGCGATTGGTCAGGGAGCCGGTTAGCGCGTTAACTAAGCCCAACACACTGTTTTTACTCGCGTGACCGATATGTTTGAACAGCAATTTATCGAACGCTTGCGCACCCGCTTCTTGGTCAGGGTTCGCCGCCGCTTCCATTTCTTTGAGTACGTATGGATGACAGCGAGTCGCCCCTTGACCAAAGATCATCAGGTTACGGGTCAAAATGTTGGCACCTTCTACCGTGATCGCGACCGGAATCCCAAAGTAGTGATGACCAATATAGTTAAGTGGCCCCAACTGGATTGCACGCCCAGCATGGATATCCATGGCATCGTTTAAGATGGTGCGCGCCAGCTCTGTCATGTGGTATTTCGAGATCGCGGTAATAATTGCAGGCTTCTCACCTTTGTCGAGCGCCGTGGTGGTCAACGTGCGGGTCGATTCGAGCAAATAGGTCAATCCGCCCATCCGTCCTAATGCTTCGGCTACTCCTTCAAAGCGACCAATATGCATCCCGAACTGTTTACGCACATAGCTGTATGCACCCGTGGTTCGGCTAGCCAAATGGCCCACTGCCGTACCCAACGCCGGTAAGGAGATACCGCGCCCTGCTGATAAGCATTCCACCAGCATCCGCCAGCCGCGGCCGACATAATCTTTGCCCCCGATCACCCAATCGATAGGGATAAAGACATCTTCGCCCTTGGTAGTACCATTCATAAACGCCATGTTGAGCGGGTTATGGCGATCACCAATTTCAACGCCGGGATGATCCGCAGGCACCAGCGCACAGGTGATCCCGAGCTCTTTTTTCTCGCCGAGCATGCCGTCAGGGTCGTCCAGTTTAAATGCCAGACCAACCACAGTGGCCACCGGCGCGAGAGTAATGTAACGCTTGTTCCAGCTTAAGCGAATACCCAGCACTTCTTTGCCCTCGTATTCGCCCATGCACACCACGCCACGGTCAGGAATGCTTCCCGCATCCGAGCCGGCTTCTGGGCCTGTCAGGCCAAAACATGGCACTTCACGGCCATCCGCTAAGCGAGGCAACCAATAGTCACGCTGCTCTTGGGTACCATAGTGAGTCAGTAGTTCACCCGGCCCCAAGGAGTTTGGCACCATCACGGTCACTGCGGCACTTAAACTACGAGTGGCAATGCGCGATACAATGGTCGAGTTGGCAAGTGCCGAGAACGCGAGACCGCCGTATTCTTTGGGGATAATCAGTGAAAAGAAGCGCTCTTTTTTGAGGTATTCCCACACTTCTTCCGGCAGGTCTTTTTGCTCTTGAACGATTTTAAAGTCGTCGAGCATCGCCAGCAGCGTTTCCAGCTGGTTATCGATAAAGGCTTGCTCGTCTGCGGTTAGCGATGGCTTGCCGTACTGGTGTAGGGTTTGCCAATCTGGCGAGCCGGAGAACAACTCGCCGTCCCACCATACGCTACCGGCTTCCATCGCCTCACGCTCGGTCGCTGATAGCGGCGGCAGTACCTTTTTGAAGAAAGAAAACGCTTTATCACTAATCAGTGATCGACGCATTGACGTTTGAGAGCTCATGATTCAGGTCCTTTTGTTGATCATGGTTGCACTCTTTTTGGTGTTATTGTGCGACCAGAACGGGTTTTCACTTGGCACTTAGGGTGCCGCTTACGGGTTGTTACAACAGCGCGATGCACGGCTTAAATACCATCGCTGTTTGACTGTCCCTTGCGCTTATTTTTTCGCCATCAGCCCAAAGGTAATCGTGCGTTACTCTGCGGCAAATGCCACGATGTTATCTTGCGACGCTTGTCTTGGTTTGGCGTTCATCCCTGCAGCTAGATACGGAATAAGTCGGTCAACGATCGCTTCTGAATCTAACGTGCGTCCAAAATCGTTTTCGGCGATGTCGCGCAATGCCTCACTCGACGCCATAGTGAAAATCGCCGCGCCCAAGGTGAAATGTAAGTGCCAAAAAACCGCCTCTGACGTAAGGTCTGGATTGGCTTTGCGGACCGCTTGATTGAACAATGAGAGCACATGCTCATAGCGGGTGGTAATAAACCAACGCAGGTGGCCTTGCACATCACTATAACCACGTCCAATCAGCTGCATAAATGTCGCGGCGCCATGCGGGCGATACTTATCAAGGGCAAGCACAGGTTGTTTTACACAGGCAAACACTTGTTCCATCGTGCAATGGGGCTCACTAAGCAGCGCTTGCAGTTGCTCTCCGAGTGCGGGCATAAAGGCCTCGAGATAACGGCTTAATACCGCCCGAACCAGTGATTTTTTATCCCCAAAATGGTAGTTCACCGACGCGAGATTAACGCCTGCTTTGCCGGTAATCGTTCGAAGTGAGGTTTCCTTGAACCCATGCTCGGCGAAGAGTTGCTCCGCGGCATCCAGAATTTTTGCTTTGGTTTCGCCTCGTCCTGCCATTTTCATTCACCTGTATTAAACGCTTGTTTAACTTTATAACGCAATGTCAGTTTTAACAAGATAGAAACACGCCATCATCACATGAGTAACATCACATTCCTGAATATCGAGCGCGATAGGTTCATCGGTGTTATGAGCTAGACGCGTGGTAGGCACTGTTCCAAGCGACACTCGGCCATGTATTTGGGCGACTTACCGTGGCAAAGAGGAGCCACTCGAAACCGGCTAGAACAAGGGCACAAGTCGATAGCGTATGGTGGTTGGTAAAAAATAGGACGATGATTTCTGCTGCTAGCTCTCGCTATGACACTGAATGTTGGGGGCAAAAGAGCAACGTCAATATACAACGAGGAGAAAAAGGCGACTTTTTGTGCAAAATTGGGAACCCTTTCGCAATACTGGCGGTCACACTCTGTGCCACTGCTTTTTCTAGAAGACTTTTCTTCTACGCCCACTCGCTCGTTGCTTGTGGGCTTTTTTATGTGCGTGCACTCAATCAGCGCCGCATCAACATGCTGACTCGCCACGCTAAGTCGGGACGAGACAAAAGAACTATTGCCATTCACCTCCTCTAATGCACGCTTTTTTGTGAGAAAAATCACAAACTAATCGCGTATTAATAAATAATTGCCACTTTTTCTCAACCTAAGGAACTTCTTCAATTTCGCCCAGTCCTAATGGGTGCATCGGTAAGAAATGCCTTATCTCCCTCAGCGATTGAGGGCGCAWGATTTCTCTTTCTTYCCGACCTGCTGCTGCTTTTTCTACTCACTTTAGAGTTTGTTTGTCTCTACCTTTATTTTTTGCCCACCTTGTGTGGGCTTTTCTTTTTTTAGCGGCGCTAACCGCTTTTGACCTTTGCTTATTTATCTTGGGCTTATTTATCTTGGGCGCACTTATCTTCGCTCACCGTGTTTAATCAGGGCTAACAGCACCATTGGCAATCATTTGGTAGGGCGAGCCATATCGCAACGTCAAGCCAAGGGCCTTTAACGTCTGTGAGGCATCAATCCATTTTCCATCACCCGCACTGACGGTAAATTGCGGCGGCGTTAGGCCCATTTCCCGTGCGGCCCACGGATAATACGTCGCTTTGGGAGGATGAAGCTCTGCACACAGGTGAAAGGTGTGTCCCCATTGTTGCTGATGAATAATGGCAGTAATGGTGCTGATTACATCCGCTCGGTGCACTAAATTGACTGGCTCATTGGCACCCGCCAAGTCGCTCCGCCCTGCCAATGTTTTCGACGGATGACGGTCTCCACCAATCAATCCAGCCAGACGCAGCACGGTAGCGGTATCGCCATAATGGGCACGAAGGTGCGCTTCAATCCCGTGGTGTGCCTGTCCAGATGCAGTCTGTGGTGCCGGCGTCGATTGTTCTGTCACCTGCCCTTTCAAATCACCATACACTGAGGTGGTGCTAATAAAGAGGACATGCTTAACCTCAGCGGCAAGCAATGTGTCGATAAATGCGGTCATAGCCCCTTGATAGGCATTGAAGTCTGCATTCCGCCGTCCGGCAGCAATGTTGATTACGACCATATCGCAGCCAAGTAAGGATGCCGCGGAGGTGTAATCGGGTTTCATCACATCAAACGGCACCACGTCGCACCCAAGCGTCTCGCTGAGCGCCCGTGCATCAGCCGCATCACGCTTTGTCCCTACAACTTGATGGCCCGCAGCCAGTAACTGTTTGGCCAAGGACGTGCCTAACCAACCACAGCCACAAATACCTATTTTAAAACCCGTCACAGTCACTCCTTTTGTTACGTAATTATTTTTCAATGTAATGGATAACAACGCCTTTATTTCGCCTATTCTGGTCTATTATTTATTTCACGCTGTAAATATATTCCGTGATCCTGAAAGGAAATAACCAAAAGCGTGAATGGCGACAAAGTTTTCATGCTCGAATGGTCATAATAATGTCATTAGCAGGCGCGAGAAGATAGACTAAATGCCACGAAACGGTAGTCAAAAACCGTGTTGATATACGTAGTTAACATCGAATTTGGATCGTGGATAACGTCACGATTGTTTTACATTCTGGTCACGAACTTAAGCGGTAACTCGAATGAATACTCTGGAAAAAATACAAAAAAATCTCGAAAACTTCAGCAAATCTGAAAGAAAAGTTGCTGAGGTGATTGTTGCCTCACCACAAACAGCGATCCACTCTAGTATTGCCACACTGGCTAAGATGGCGGATGTGAGTGAGCCAACCGTGAACCGCTTCTGTCGCCGACTCGACACCAAGGGTTTTCCTGATTTTAAATTGCACCTTGCGCAAAGCCTCGCGAACGGGACACCCTACGTCAATCGTAACGTAGAAGAAAACGATGGTGCTGACGCTTATACCGCTAAAATTTTTGAATCCACCATGGCCTGCTTGGATGTCGCGAAAAACAGTATCGATACCCACCAAATTAATCGCGCGGTGGATTTACTGACCCAAGCCAAAAAGATCGCCTTTTTTGGCCTTGGTGCATCGGCGTCGGTTGCGCATGACGCACAAAACAAATTTTTCCGCTTTAACATCCCCATTGTTTGCTTCAACGACATCGTAATGCAGCGTATGAGCTGTATTAACTGTAACGATGGGGATGTCGTGGTGGTGAYCTCGCACACTGGCCGCACCAAAAGCTTGGTGGATGTGGCGAACTTAGCGCGCGAAAATGGCGCGACGGTTATCGGCATCACCCAGCGTGACTCACCACTGGATAAAGTGTGTTCACACACCATTCAGCTTGATGTCCCGGAAGATACCGACGTCTATATGCCCATGGCGAGTCGCGTCGTGCAAATGACCGTCATTGATGTGCTCGCGACTGGCTTCACGCTTCGCCGCGGTCCCGGGTTTAGAGAAAACTTGAAACGTGTGAAAGACGCGATTCGCGATTCACGCTTTCACAAAGAGTCGTTGACTTAATACGCAGGAGTGCCCACGGCACTCCTTTTTTGTGTCACACGATCGACGCTTTCCCTGCGCTACACTGGATGCAATGTGCTTGGTTGCACGTTGAGCTTCATGATGTTTTTGCTGTTGCACCTCACTATCCAGGTCTATGCGTGGTCTGGGCGTAGCCCAATGAAAACAGGAGTTAAACATGTCTGCAAAACTGAGAAGAACCAAGATAGTTACAACACTCGGCCCTGCCACTGATAAAGATGATGTGTTAGAAGCGGTGATTAAGGCAGGCGCAAACGTGGTTCGCCTCAACTTTTCTCACGGCAGCGCAGAAGATCATATTAAGCGTGCCGAACAGGTCCGTGCCATTGCGGCCAAATTGGGTCGTCATGTCGGTATTTTAGGCGACCTACAAGGGCCGAAAATCCGTGTATCGACCTTTAAAGACGGAGCAATCCAACTGGCCGTTGGTGATAAATTTACCCTAGACGGTGATTTATCACCGGGTATGGGTGATCARGATGCAGTCGGCCTCGACTATAAAGCGCTTCCTCAGGATGTGACCAATGGCGATATCCTGTTGCTTGATGACGGCCGAGTTCAACTCAAAGTGTTGGCGGTAGACGGCGCGAAAGTGCATACCGAAGTGACGGTCGGTGGCAAGCTGTCGAACAACAAGGGCATCAATAAAAAAGGTGGCGGTCTATCGGCGCCGGCACTGACTGAAAAAGATAAACAAGACATTCATACCGCCGCCAAAATTGGCGTGGACTACTTAGCCATTTCGTTCCCGCGCAACGGTCAAGATATGAATTACGCGCGTACCTTGGCTCGCGACGCAGGTCTTGAGGCGCGATTGGTCGCCAAAGTTGAGCGTGCTGAAACCGTGGCAAGCGAAGCAAGCATTGATGACATCATCGAAGCATCAGATGTGGTGATGGTGGCACGTGGCGATTTAGGTGTTGAAATTGGCGACCCTGAATTGGTGGGGGTCCAAAAGCAATTGATTCGCCGCGCCCGTAGCATGAACCGTTTGGTGATCACAGCAACTCAGATGATGGAGTCGATGATTTCGGCGCCAATGCCAACGCGTGCGGAAGTGATGGATGTGGCGAACGCCGTCCTCGACGGAACAGATGCCGTCATGCTTTCTGCGGAAACCGCTGCGGGGCAATACCCCGTAGAAACCGTTCGATCAATGGCCGAAGTCTGTATGGGGGCGGAAAAAATGCCGTCCGTCAATGTGTCGAATCACCGTCTGGATCGTCAATTTGATAGCCAAGAAGAAACGGTTTCGATGGCGACCATGTATGCGGCGAACCATATGAAAGGGGTGAAAGCCATGGTCTCGTTGACCGAGTCGGGCCGAACCGCCTTGATGATGTCGCGTATTTCGTCAGGTAAACCTATCTTCGCGCTCTCACGTCACGAGCACACACTCAACCGTGCCGCGCTGTATCGGGGGGTCACACCGGTTTACTTTGATAGTGATAGCGGAGCTGGCCTGCAAGTTGCTGAGCGCGCACTGCAAACCCTCAAAGAAGGTGGCTTCTTGGATGAAGGGGATCAGGTCATTATGACCCAAGGTGACCAAATGGAAGTGATCGGCTCAACCAATACGATGCGTGTTCTGACCGTGAAATAATCAAGGCTATCAGACATGACCAAGGGCGCTGCGGCGCCCTTTTTCTTCACCAACCGTTAGCCAAGAGAGGTCGCGTTTTGCGTGCTCTCAGGACGAGGTGGCTGCCAACGCGGATTAATGTGGGCCATTAAGATATGATCTTCCCAGTGTCCGTTAATCAGCAAGTAATCGCGCGCACGCCCTTCACGCTCAAATCCAACCGCTTCTAACACCTTGGCGCTTTTTTCATTTTTCGGCATATAAGAGGCGCAGACGCGATGCATATTCACGTTATCAAACAGCCATTGGTTGGTGGCTGATAACGCGCGCCGCATAATTCCCTGCCCTTGAGCGAGCTCATCTAATGAGTAACCCACCGTGCATGAGTAAGACGGATACTGCATCATGCTGGTGTAGGAAATCACGCCTAACACCTGTGGTGACGTTGGCTTCGCGATTAAAAAGTAATAAGCCAGCTGGTGTTTTTGCAGCTCCATCAATTGCAATACGCGGCGTTTCCAGCCCTGCTCGGTATAAAAACCATCGGTGCGTGTCGGCTCCCACGGGGTCAAGAAAGTGCGATTACGTTGGAAGTATTGAACAATACGCGTCACGTCTTCGTGACAGATCGCATCAATCCGTAAATCATCGACAATGATACGCGGGAAACGGCTTATACTGGGATCAGACATTCTGTGGTTCCGAACGATTATGTTTTTTGACTGCATGACAACACCGCTAGGGCAAATCAGCTTATTAGCGGACGAACACGGACTAAGACAGCTGACCTTGTCGGTGTATCACCCCTTTGAGCCCAGCCGTGAGTGGCAACATGACCCAAGAGCACTCCACCGCTACAAAACGCAGCTGTTCGAGTACCTCTCAGGGCAACGGGCTGAATTTTCACTGCCCTTGTGCCCGGAAGGCAGCCCGTTTCAATGTCGTTTGTGGCAGCAAATACAGCAGATATCCTATGGTGATACCTGCACCTACCGAGAATTGGCCGCTGCACTGGGCGAGCCACATATGCTCAGTGCTGTATCGATGGCCTGCAACATGAATCCGATTCCCATCATCATTCCTTGCCATCGTGTCCTTAACGAGGATCACCAAGTGGGTGATTACCGTTATGGCGCTGAGCTCAAGCATGCCTTGTTAGCTCTTGAGCAAGGCGAGCCCCTAGAGGGGCCCGCTTAGTTCGCGTCGGGCTAACTACTTTTTGCCAATCCCGTAATCACGCAGCTTATTCGCGATCGCGGTATGCGACACGTCCAAGCGCTTGGCAAGTTTTCGGGTCGACGGATAACTCCGATAGAGATTATTTAAGATCCCCGATTCATATCGCTTCATGATTTCATCCAGCGAACCATCCAATGACTCTTCACTGATGAATTGGGTATTTTCGATCTCTGGTAACTGAACGTCGTCGATCGTCATCACTTCTGCGTCAATTTGGGTCATGGCATGAAGCAAAATATTGCGGAGCTGACGAATATTACCCGGCCACGCATAATGGGTCAGATAATCAGCCAGCGCGCTATCAATCCGTGGCTTAGATTGGCCTAAATCGGCGGCAAACTGTTTGATAAATAGTTCAGCCAAAGGCATGACGTCCGCGGTACGCTCGCGCAAAGGAGGCACGGTCAACGACAAGACATTAAGCCGATAGAACAAGTCTTCACGGAATTGCTGCGCCGCGACCAGTTCAGGCAGATTCTTTTGTGTCGAGCAAATCACGCGCACATCAACGTGCATTTCACGCTCTTCGCCAACGCGACGGAAGGTGCCATCTTGCATGAAGCGCAATAATTTCACTTGCAGATGACGGCTCATTTCGCCGACTTCATACAAGAAAACTGTCCCGCCATCGGCTTGCTCAAAGATCCCTTTTTTGGCTGTACCGCCATTTTCCGCCGCCGCCATACCAAATAATTCGGTTTCGGCGGCGTTATCCGGCATAGACACACAGTTGACCAATAAGAACGGCTTGTCCGCACGCAGCGAATGGCGATGACAGGCTCGAGCGATCATCTCTTTACCGGTGCCCGTTTCACCTTGGATTAATAATGGCGCGTCGAGCATGGCAAGCTTTTTCGCTTGACTAATCAGCTGTTTAAACTTGTTAGATTGGCCTACCAAATGCTCAAAACCGTGATCGCTAGGGGTACGGAACACGGTTTGTGGCGTATTGTTCATTGCCACTTGCTTGAGCTGGACAACGGCGCTGACCAGCACGGGCTGATCACTCTCATCGTTAATGTGAACCGGCATCACTTCCATCAGAAAGTCGAGCCCGGCCATCACAACCATGCGGCAACTTTGGCTTGCTTCTTCTTTTTCTAACCAGTGAGAAAATTGAAAATCAGGGAACACACTGTTGGCGTGCTCGCCCACTAATTGATGCTCGCTTGAGCTAATCAAATCCAGTGCCGCTTTATTGGCCATATCGATATAACCATCGAGGTTAATCGAGAACACAGGATCAGTCAGACTTTCGAGCAGAGCGCGCAGTTCACGGTGCTCGCGTTCGGCAGGCAGAAACTGGATTTTACGCACATCGGTCACGCCTGAAATCAAACGGATTTCAGACATCAGTTGGCTAAAGGCTTCGAATTCAATTTCAGGGCAATTGAGGTAGATAATGCCGACTTGGTCGATCTCGATACCACGCAGGTCAATTTCACGTCGTACCAAAATATCGAGTAGTTCGCGCGTTAGCCCGATTCTGTCTTCACAACAGACTTTCAGTCTCATAATGGATTCCTGTAACTTGACAGTGATACCCAATACCGGCTCGTCACATCGTTGGATGAGTGGGTTAAAAACACGGCACTCATCAGTCAGTTAGGTAAGAGGTCAAACAGTTTATCTGTCGGAGCCGAATTAGCTGTCAG
Organism: Salinivibrio sp. PR919; assembly: GCF_001995355.1. Classification (NCBI taxonomy): domain Bacteria; kingdom Pseudomonadati; phylum Pseudomonadota; class Gammaproteobacteria; order Vibrionales; family Vibrionaceae; genus Salinivibrio; species Salinivibrio sp. PR919. Next base: position 15,328 of record NZ_MUFL01000050.1, read on the forward strand.
GATAAGTTGACACTGAAGCGGAGTTTGAGCGGGTTGGCGGAAACAGTCAAGCCCTGATGCGATTTTTGCCACCTGATATCACGTTTGTAGCACATCACCCGTTTAGGTAAATTTTTGATTATAAAGTTGAATTACCTAACAGATCTTAAAGCCTTTAGAGCCCTTGGCGTCGCGACGAGTTCGCGGCCAAGGGCGACCCATTACGACGCTGAGCGTTCAGCTTTGCCCAAAAGCCGTTTAACTAACTCGCGACGAAGTTGTGACAAACTCGGAGCGGGCTGGCCATGCCAAGGCAGCGGACGCATCAAGGTCATGGTTTTAAGACCCAAGCGTGCCGTCAGCAGTCCTATTCCCAAGCCTTGCGCTACGCGTCCTGACACGCGACCGGCCATATTCACCGACAGGACATCAAATCCCACATCGGTCATCGCCTCACTGGCGCCTGCCAAAGCCATATTAGTTAGCACCATTTTTAGCAAAGTGAAGCGTGCTTTGACGCCTAATTGAATACCGTAAATCTGCGCAATCCGAGTCATTAGGTGCAAGTTGCGCCAGGCCACCAGCAACATATCGGCAATCGCAAGTGGGCTGACCGCCACCATAAGTGCCGCTTCTTGCGCGTATTTGGTCACTAATAACCGCGCGGCTTTATCTTGGTCGGTTAACACATTTTGCTCATACAGGGCCAACACCTCGCCATCGTTATGCGTGGCCGAGATTTGGCTTTGCCAGTGGGCAAACCCTGCAGTATGGGTTTGCTGTGTGCGCTCAGCCAGCGTCCGACAAAAGGTCTCTCCCTGCCCAACCGACTCAGAAGCCAGTAATTGCTCGGCATATTGGCGGGTTTGTTCGCGCTGCACTAACTTACGCATGGCTCGCCACTCACGGCCCAGCACCGCAAGCCCAGTCGCGGCCACCGCCACCAACAAGCTTTGCCACGCTAAACTCAGCCAATCTTGCGACTGCCACGATTGGTACACACTCACACCGGATTGCACAACCGCCAAGAGCACGCCGAGTAACACCAAAAAAGGCCACACACGGCGACGCCTACGCGTAGGAGTCAGCGTCGTTTCCAGATCCGATTCGAGTGTCGACGTGGCTTCAGGCAAAAAGTCAGCCTGTGCATCAAATTCAGCACGGTGTTTCACATCATGAAAGGCACTCGCCTCATCATTATCGCCATGATGAGTAAACGTCTGCTTGGGTTTATATTGCGTCATCTCATCCTCTCTTATCGAAATTTATCGCCGAGCAAATAGTCGAGCGCTTTGTCCATGCGGATATGTGGCAACGGCGCATCCAACGGCACACGAGGCGGCCTAAATGATGGAAAATCAAAGCCTTGATGTTGCCAAAAATCCGCATCGGGAAGCTGGCTTGGCACATCGCCCGGATACAGTGTCACCCCCGAGCCGTCGTCCAATTCGCCTTTCAGTGCAGCGTGTTGGGTGCCTTTGACATCAACGAAACCGGGCGTCGTTGCCGCCACGGATGCGACACTTTGGCAGCGCATCTCTATGCCTTCGAAAGCCGCTTGTTGCCATGCTTGGTGGACAATTTGTTGCAGTAAGCTGACCATATTCGGATGTTGTTCGGGCGTAACGTGATCGGCTTTGGTTGCCGCAAACAAGACTTTATCGATCCGCGGGGAGAACAGCCGTTTGAGCAATCCAGATTTACCATATTTAAAGCTCTGCATTAATTGCTCAACSGCCAAACGCATATCGTGAAAGGCATCCGGCCCAACATTGAGCGGCTGCAACGTATCGACCAAGATCACTTGACGATCGATCTTAGCGAAATGCTCGCGGTAGAACTGAGCGACCACGTGCTCACAATAATAGTCATAACGTGCCTTGAGTAAGCCATAGTTGGTGTGCTTGTCCGCTTTGGCTTTGATCTCGTCAGTTAATGCACCCATCCAAGGGAAGAACTGCACGACCGGCGCGCCGGCTAATTCACCGGGTAACACGAACCGTCCCGGCTGAACCCAATGTAGGCCACCATGCGCTTTGCAAGCATGCAAAAACTCAGTAAAGCTTGCCGCGACCTCTGCCAATTGTTTTTCATCTGCCGGCGCAAGCGGGTCCAGTTGAGCCGCTTTCGCTTGCCACGCCTTGGCAAGTTCCGCGCGTTTCCCCGTCAACATGCTGGTCTGCTTTTGCGACCATTGGGGGTAACTTTGGCTCAGTAAGGGTAAGTCCAACAACCATTCGCCCGGATAATCGACAATATCGACATACAAGGTAGCCATGTCATTCAACGCGCGCATGGCGGCAGATTGAGGGCGATAGCGCACGGCCACTCTCACCTCACTCACATCTCGCGTTGGCGAGGGCCACGTCGGCGGTGTCATTTGCAGGGCATGCATGGCGTTTTCATAATCAAACGCGGGAAGATGCATGTGAGGGTGWGGCTCACGACGTGCGCCTAGCGCGCGCCCTTGCTGCACCAGTTGCAGTAACGGCAAATTTGGCTGGGTGCCTAAATGGGTCAGCTGATTAATGAGTGAGGTAATAAACGCGGTTTTACCCGCGCGAGATAAACCGGTTACGGCGAGACGCACATGGCGGTCAGCCCCGCGGCTCACCCACTGCTTTACGCGCCTTTTCACTGATGGCATCGGTTAGATTGACTCCTTCATGACCACGCTGCCCCGAGAGAAATTCGATGGGACAGCGTGAATAGGTTCTGTGTAGCTGTTAGGCCATAAACGCTTTACAGCTTTTTAAAGGCTTGGTCGACATTGAATGCCGAGGAGGTGACATAAGCTTCCATCTGGCCAACTTTTGCTTCCATCGCGTTAAACTCGCGATCGAGATCCGCAATCAGTTGGCTCGCCGGCTTTCCCGATTGCCACGCCTTTTGTTTCACCTGATGTTCAGGCTGCGGTGTCGCATCGGGTTGTGCATCAGGCTGGATCGGCTTTTTATCGAGGATCAACATCGCAGCGATATACGCGACAATCACAAAAAAGCCAAAACCAATCAGAAACGCAGAAACCGTCAAGATACGTACCAACCAGGTTTCCATGCCAAAGTAATTGGCAATGCCAGCGCACACACCGCCAATGCGTCCATTTTCTGGGTCACGATACAGGGTTTGACTCATGCGCGTTGCCTCCATTGGGGTGCTTCAGCATCGAGCAAACGCTCGAGGTTATCGACACGGGTCTGCAGCTTTTCAGCGCGCTGCGCGAGTGATTGCAGCGTTTCATAATCTTGTCCACTCAAGCCTTGCCCAATTTGACGCTTACTACGATAGTGCAGCATCAGCCACAACGGGGCGACAAATAGCAAGAAAATCGCCAGTGGTATGCCTAAAAAGAATGATGACATGTTCGCTCCTATCGTGGTCGTTATTGCTTATCGTTCATTTTGGCTTTTAATGCAGCCAACTCTTTTTCAATTTCATCTTGAGCTTGCAGATCGGCAAACTCATCTTCGAGTCGCTTGCCTTTGCCCATTTGATAGCTGTCTGCTTCCGCTTCTAGTTCGTCAATACGACGCTCATATTGTTCAAACTTTGCCATTGCCTCATCAGCACGGCCGCTTCCTAAGTGGCGACGCACGTCACGACGATTTCCGGCGGTTTCACGTCGAATAGCCAGTGACTGCTGACGCGCGCGGGTATCCGTCAGTTTGGTCTCAAGGGCAGCAATTTCACCACTCAGCTTATCGACACTTTCTTCGATTAAGCTTAACTCTTCTTCCAGCGCGACTTTGATATCATGCGCTTTTTGTTTTTCGATTAATGCCGCGCGCGCCAAATCTTCCCGATCTTTTTGCAGCGCCAAGGAGGCTTTATCTTGCCATTCTTGGAGCTGGCGATTGACGTTTTCAATCTTACGCGCCACTTCTTTTTTATCCGCGAGCGCTTTCGCGGACGATGTGCGTACTTCGACCAGCGTGTCTTCCATCTCTTGAATAATAAGACGGATCATTTTTTGTGGATCCTCTGCCTTATCTAACAGCGAATTGACGTTAGCATTTACGATGTCGGCGAAACGAGAAAAAATACCCATCATAGACTCCTTAATAATGCACCCAAGCAGTAGATTACATGCTCATTGTGCCTGATYCGTCTGAGCGCCATCGCTCAGCCATAGTTTGCTAGCCAATGTATAATCAACTAACGTGCCAACTTTTTAATCCTTATATTTCAGATACTTAAAATTTATTGCATCCTGCCATCAAACGCGCCATGATGAACAAAACCACTATTTGGTAAAAATCGCCATGCGTGAACAAGACAATTTAATCGGAGAATCCGATCGCTTTTTAGCCGTGTTGGACCACGTCTCGCGGCTCGCGCCATTAAATCGTCCCGTGCTGATCCTTGGCGAACGCGGGACTGGCAAGGAGCTGATTGCTCAACGCTTGCACTACTTATCACACCGCTGGTCTCAGCCCCTCGTCAGTTTAAATTGCGCCGCATTAAGTGAAGGCCTGATCGATTCTGAGCTGTTTGGTCACGAAGCGGGAGCCTTCACTAGCGCCAAAGGGCGTCATGCGGGTCGCTTTGAGCGGGCCGAAGGTGGCACCTTATTTTTAGATGAAGTCGGCACCGCCCCCTTGGGCGTGCAAGAAAAGCTCCTTCGCGTGATTGAGTATGGCGAATATGAGCGTGTGGGAGGATCTCAGCCCAAGCAGGCGGACGTGCGCTTGATTTGTGCCACCAATGAAGATCTTCCCGCGATGGCTACCCGTGGGGACTTCCGGCCTGATCTGTTAGACCGCCTCGCATTTGATGTGGTCCATTTGCCGCCACTGCGTGAGCGGCGACAAGATATCTTATTACTCGCCGAGCATTTTGCTCTAAAAATGGCGGTTGAGTTAGGCTATAGCTACTTCGCCGGTTTTTCTGCCCAAGCCCAAGCGCAACTACTTGCCCACCCTTGGCCTGGTAATGTACGCGAGCTTAAAAACAGTGTAGAGCGCGCCTTATATCGCCACAATGATCCCGATACGCCGGTTGAATCACTGTGTCTGGACCCGTTCACGCCACCTTGGCAAGCCGAGATAACATCACCACTTCAGACCAATTCGGCGGCCGACAATCAAGGCGGGACGCTCCCTGCGTTACCGGTAGATTTGCGGGAGTGGCAAACCGAGATGGAAAAGGCCATGCTGATGGCGGCGATGACACAGGCCAAATATCATCAAAGAAACGCCGCGCAGTTACTCGGCCTCAGCTACCATCAACTCAGGGGGCTGTTACGGAAACACAATGTGGGCAACAACGAACAATGATGTAAGCCAATACGTACATCACTGGGAAAATGATACGCGACATTGCCCTTACTTTGCTTGGTGGTAAGGCCGTTTCGGTGGTAGATTACGGGGTTTACTTTGATAGCTGATTTCACTTGGTTTATGCGCGTTTTCATCCAATTTTTGATCCTTGGGGTCAGCGGCTTGATCCTCGCAGGCTGTGATGCCTCCACGGACCAACGTGCGGCCGACAATCGTGGCTTTGTTTTTTGTGGCCCGGGCCAGCCCACCACGTTTAACCCTCAATTGACCGACGGCGGCCTCACGGCCGATACCTTATCGAGCCAGCTTTACGATCGCCTTTTGCGTCTAAACCCTAAGACGTATCAGCCCGAACCCATGTTGGCGAAAAGCTGGGAAGTCAGCGAGGACGGTAAAACCTACACGTTCTCTCTGCGACGGGGCGTTGCGTTTCATCGCAGTGTGCAGTTTACGCCGTCACGCTACCTCAACGCTGATGATGTGGTCTTTTCATTTCGCCGTCTCATCGACAACAATCATCCTTACCATCCTGTCTCCGGTGGCCAGTACCCTTGGTTTGATAGCATGGACTTCTCGGGGTTATTAACAGACGTAAAAGCCTTGGATACTTATCAAGTTCAATTTACGCTCTCACGCCCTGATGTGTCTTTTTTATCCACTTTGGCAACCAACTTTTCGGTGATCCTCTCGAAAGAGTATGCGGATCAACTTCTTACTGCTGGCACCCCAGAAAAGCTAGATACCTATCCGGTCGGTACTGGCCCATTTGCACTGGCAGAGTTTCAACCACGCGAGTTTATTCGCTTGCGTCGCCATTGGCAGTATTGGCAGGGCCCAGCACCCATGGAGCAAGTGGTATTTGACGTCTCAACGCGTGGCACAGGCACCTTAGCAAAAATGCTGACTGGTGAGTGCGATGTGCTCGCCTCGCCGGTTGCTAGTCAATTGCCTGTGGTCGTCGATGACAAGCGTTTTCATTTGTCATCTCAAACCGGCATGAACGTCGCCTTTATCTCCTTGAATACGCGCCATCCAGCCTTGTCTGAAGTGGAAGTGCGTCAAGCGATTAACCTTGCCATTGATCGCAATGCCCTACTCAGCTCGGTGTATTACGGCACTGGCGCTCCGGCTACCAGTTTGCTGCCGCCCATGTCGTGGGCTTACGATCCCAACAGTCAAACCGAATACAACCCGAAATTGGCCGCCGCACTCCTTGCTAAAGCGGGCTATCGCCAAGGTTTTAGCGTTGATTTGACCGTGCCAATGAAACCCACCGCTTTTAACCCGAGCCCGCGAAAAACGGCGGAGCTGATTCAAGCCGATTTAGGGGCGATTGGTATTCGCGTCAATATTATTCCGGAGAAAACAGTCAACCGTGTGGCTATTCGCGAAGGCGATGATGCGCATGACATGGTGCTGACCGGCTGGGTGGCAGACAATGGCGATCCGGACACCTTTTTACGTCCACTACTGACATGCAATGCAAAGTTTACTGGCTGGAATATGTCAAACTGGTGCAACCGCTACTTTGATCAAAAACTCAATGAAGCGATTGCGACGGAAGATACCGAGGCGCGCAAAGCCTTGTATATCGAAGCACAAACCATTTTAAATCGTCGTATGCCCGTCGTGCCTTTGGCGCATGGCATTCAACATCAAGTGCGTGACGCGAGCCTAAAAGGCTTAACCATGACGCCGTTTGGCACCGACAGCTTTGCTGACGTATCTCGGGGGCGCTAATGCTGATTTATACCTTACGACGCCTCAACCTGTTCCTAATCACCTTGGTGATCCTCACCTTGGTTGGCTACAACATTATGCTGTTGGCGCCTGACTCAGTGTGGCATGGCTTTGATTACTGGGTTGGCTGGTTATATTACCTACGCCAATTAGTGGAGGGACATTTAGGCATGGCCGCTAACGGCGAGCCGGTAATGGTCACCCTCGCGCATGTCGCCCCAGCTACTTTGGAGCTATGCTTTGCCGCATTGGTGATAAGCTTTGTGGTTGGCGTGCCGCTCGGCACCTTAGCGGGCCTGCGCAGTCAAGGGCCAACAGATAAGCTGATCTCATCGCTCGCGGTGGTGGTTTTCTCAATTCCCACCTTCTGGCTGGCTATTTTGTTTATCATGCTGTTTTCGCTCGACTTACAGTGGTTTCCTGTTTCTGGGCGCTATAACCTGTTGTATGAGATCCCTCATATTACCGGTTTTGCGTTGGTGGATTTATGGCTGTCGGATTTACCGCTTCAGGGCAAAGTCGCCACTGACATCATGCGCCATCTCGCCTTGCCCACGCTGACGCTAGCGGTGGTGCCCACCACGGAAATCATCAAAATGGTGCGCAACTCCATGGCACATGTGATGAGCCAAAATTACATCAAAGCCGCCGCGACTAAGGGCCTGTCTAAAACCGAGATCGTGTTGCGTCATGGCATGAAAAACGCCATTCCACCCATTATTCCTAATTTTGGTTTATTGGTATCAACCATGGTCACCTTCGTGATCATTGTGGAGTCGGTATTTAACTGGCCGGGCATTGGTCGTTGGCTATTAGATGCCCTGATCGCAAAAGACTACGCGTCTGTTCAAGCCGGTGTCCTCGTGATTGGTGGCTTTGTGTTACTGATAAATATCATTTCAGATGTTGTGGGTGCGTTTATGAACCCTCTGGTAAGGAAGGAATGGTATGCCCTCAAATAATGTCTATGTCGAGCAGCATATTCCCACCCAGCTCGAGCGATCGTGGGCGGCATTTCGTCGTAACAAGCTGGCCGTGATTGGTTTTTGGTGCCTGGTCGGCTTGATCTTGGTGACGATATTCGCTCCTTTATTAGCGCCTTGGAGCCCACAGCATCAAACCGGTCATCTGTTGATGGCGCCGTCTTGGGTGCAATCGGGTCAAATCGAATACTTCTTGGGCACAGACGATCTAACCCGCGATATGCTTTCTCGCCTGATTGCCGGCTCACGCTTAACCTTTGGCTATGCACTGATGGTGGCAATTGGCGCGGGCATTGTCGGTGTGGGCATTGGGGTGCTAGCCGGCATGACGAAGGGGCTAAAGTCGAGCTTTTTGAACCATATTCTCGACAGCATCCTCTCGATTCCTTCGCTGTTGCTTGCCATCATTGTGGTCGCCTTTTTAGGGGTGGGAGAAATGCAGGTGCTACTTGCAGTCTGGCTCTCTTTGATCCCTCGTATTATTCGTGCGGTGTATACCGCCGTACACAATGAGATAGAGAAAGACTACATCATTGCCGCGCGCCTTGATGGTGCCAACGATTTTTATCTGCTCTATCACTCCATTTTCCCGAATATGGCGGTGGTGCTGAGCACTGAAATGACCCGAGCGATTTCCGTCGCCATTCTTGATATTGCAGCATTGGGCTTTTTGGGCCTCGGCGCCCAGCCACCCGCACCGGAATGGGGTGCGATGCTGGGCGATTCAGTCGAACTCATTTTTACCGCGCCTTGGACAGTCACACTCCCGGGAATGGCCATTGCGTTTAGCGTTTTGGTTGTTAACCTTGTTGGTGAAGGGGTCAGCCAAGCTATCAACGCAGGAACAGAATAATGCCGTTATTAGATATTCGTCACCTGACCATTGAAATCGACACGCCGCAAGGGATGGTGAAAGCGGTTGACCGTATGAGCCTAACCATCAATGACGGCGAGATCCGCGGCTTAGTGGGTGAATCTGGCTCAGGAAAAAGCTTGGTCGCCAAAGCCATTTGTGGGGTTACCAAAGATAGCTGGCATGTGAGCGCCGACCGGTTACGATTAGGTAATATCGATTTACTTGAGCTTCCAGCACGAGAACGTCGTCATGTAGTCGGTAAAGACATTGCGATGATCTTTCAAGAGCCCTCGACCTGTTTAGACCCCTCTGAGGTCGTCGGGCATCAGCTGGAAGAGGCCATTCCGCCTGCCTCGTTTTCAGGTAGCTGGTGGCAACGTTTAAACTGGCGCAAACAGCACTCGATTGCCTTATTGCACAAAGTGGGCATCAAAGATCATAAACGGGTGATGGACAGCTATCCGTATGAACTCACCGATGGGGAATGCCAGAAAGTGATGATTGCGATGGCGATTGCCAACCGCCCTCGCCTGTTGATCGCTGATGAGCCAACTAACGACCTCGATCCTATCACTCAATCGCAGATTTTCCGGTTACTCAGTCGCACCAATCAGCTTTCTAACACCACCATTTTGCTGATCAGTCACGACTTAACCTTAGTAACACAGTGGGCGGATCGTATTACCGTGATGTATTGCGGCCAATCGGTTGAATCAGGTAACCGTGAGCAAATACTTACCACGCCGCATCATCCCTACACGGATGCTTTGCTGCGTGCGATGCCTGATTTTAGTCAAGATATTCCCCATAAAAGTAAATTGGAAACATTACCGGGCTCGATTCCTCCGTTGCAGCACTTACCGATTGGT
>NZ_MUFL01000051.1:0-24997 GCF_001995355.1 Salinivibrio sp. PR919
GCTTACCTTTATCGTTCCAGCTGCGGCAGTGGCGCTATCCATTTATAGTCTCCCTTTTAGTGCCTATGCGCTGAGCCATTTAGCAGTGGCGCCCTTTTCGGTAGCAGCAGCGGGCGCGGCATGGTGGTTGTTTGCCACCGGGTTGGTCTTAGCCTTTCCTAAATCCGGAGCGCTTTGGACGCACAGTCGCTTATTGCGCCAACTATTCGGTCTTTTGACCTTATTGCCCTTTATGTGGAGCGTGTTGATTTTACGCGCCGCAGACTATCAATTTTCCACCTATTACGGTGCGAAACTGGTACTTCTGGTGTTTGTGTTGGTGTGGTGTGCCGACAGCGGTGCCTACTTTGCTGGTAAAGCCTTCGGTAAGCATAAAATGGCACCGGCGGTGAGCCCCAACAAAACCCTGGAAGGCTTGCTCGGTGGACTGATTGCCGCCGTTGCTGTGACATGGGCCGGTGCGCAGCTTCTCGATATTCATTTTGCGAGTGTGGGCGCGCTGCTTTGTATCGCTGTGGTTACAGCGTTAGCATCGGTGCTGGGCGATTTGGCAGAGAGCATGTTTAAGCGTGTCTCTGGCGTGAAAGACAGTGGGAATTTATTACCCGGCCACGGCGGTATTTTGGATAGAATTGATAGTTTGACCGCTGCATTTCCCGTTTTTACCGTGCTGTATTTCGCGTTTGCGAATTAAGTAAAACGAGCGTATCACATGCAAAAAATCACTGTATTAGGTGCCACTGGCTCGATCGGAACCAGTACGCTTTCTGTAGTTGAGGCAAATCCTCAACAGTTCGAAGTGACCGCACTGGCGGCCAATAACAATGTGGAAAAGATGACCCGCCTATGTTTGCATTGGCGGCCGCGTTTTGCGGCCATGGCCGATGAGAACGCTGCATTGGAACTGGCACAAGCGCTTAAGGCGAAAGGGGTTAACACAGAAGTGTTGGCCGGTGAGCAAGGTTTATGCACACTCGCATCTTTGCCTGAAGTTGATATGGTGATGGCTGCGGTGGTGGGGGCGGCAGGCTTGATGCCGACCATGGCTGCGGTGAAAGCGGGTAAGCGCGTTTTGCTTGCCAATAAAGAGGCCTTGGTGATGTCAGGGCAATTCTTTATTGATGCGGTTTATCAATATGGCGCAGAGCTGTTACCTATCGATAGTGAGCACAATGCGATTTTTCAGTGCTTACCGCAGGTTGTACAAGCTAACCCCGGCCGCTGCGATCTGAGTGCCGCGGGCGTGAGCAAAATCTTGCTCACAGGCTCAGGGGGGCCTTTCCGCTATCGTGAACCTGAGACCTTGCATACCGTGAGCGTAGCGGAAGCGGTTGCTCACCCCAATTGGTCGATGGGACCAAAAATCTCCGTTGATTCCGCCACCATGATGAATAAAGGCTTGGAGTATATTGAAGCACGTTGGTTATTTAATGCGCGTGCCGATCAGCTAGAGGTGGTGATCCATCCTCAGTCGGTCATCCACTCGATGGTGCAAATGAGCGATGGTTCGGTACTCGCCCAATTAGGCACCCCTGATATGTGCACGCCTATCGCCCACGCGATGGCGTATCCATCACGTGTGACGACGTCAGTTGCACCGCTTGATTTTACCCAAATTGGCGAATTTACCTTTATGGCACCGGATGCCCGCCGCTATCCTTGCTTGTCTTTGGCGATTGAGGCGTGCCAGCACGGGCAAGCGGCGACAACGACACTCAATGCCGCCAATGAACAAGCGGTGGATGCCTTCTTAAAAGACCAGATAGGCTTTATGGACATCGCACGGATTAATGAGGCGGTGTTATCACAAAGCACACTTCGCTCGCCATCAAGCTTGGATTGCTTGCTGGAGCTGGATAGAATGGCGCGAATTACGGCTAAGGAGCACATTGCTAAGGTTGCAAAATGAGTGCATTTCTATGGAACGCAGCGTCATTTATTGTCGCTCTCGGTGTGTTGGTGGCCATTCATGAGTATGGACACTTTTGGGTCGCGCGCCGCTGTGGCGTAAAAGTCGAGCGCTTTTCGATTGGTTTTGGGCGCGCACTATGGCGCTGGCGAGGCAAAGACGATACTGAGTATGTCATTGCTGCCATTCCGTTAGGTGGTTATGTCAAAATGCTCGACGAGCGTATTGAGGCGGTCGCTGAGCATGACAAACCACGTGCATTCAATAATCAACCGCTGTGGCAACGCAGTGCGATTGTCGCCGCAGGGCCTATTGCCAATTTTCTTTTTGCGGTGGTCGCCTATTGGTTGATTTTCATGATGGGGATCCCAGCGGTTAAACCCGTCATTGGTCAAATAACCCCCAACTCCATCGCGGCAGAGGCCGGAATTGAACCGGGTATGGAACTTACCCACATTTCGGGCGTCGAAACCGCAGATTGGCAGGCTGTTAACTTCTCACTCATCAACCATATCGGTGATGAGCAGATGACCATAACAGCAAAGCCAGAAGTGGCATCCAGTTATAGCCGGGACTACAGATTGGATTTAACCGCGTGGCAGTTTAATCCAGAAACTGAGTCTCCGCTGACAACCTTAGGGATCACCCCTTACCGTCCTGCGATAACGCTCAATGTGGCTCAGGTAGTGGAGGGCAGTGCCGCTGCGAAAGCTGGCATTGAGTCTGGTGATACCTTAGTGGCGATTGATGGCAATAGATTACAAGCCTGGTCTGAATTGGTTGAGGCGGTACAAGCAAGCCCGAATCAACCGCTGCAGGTGACGGTGACGCGCGCCGGGCGTGAGCAGGTGTTGAGCCTGACACCGGATGCGCGTGAAAGTAATGGCAAGGTCACCGGCTACGCAGGTATTGCGCCGCAAATGGCACCTTGGCCGGAGGCTTACCGTTTTACGCAGCAGTATGGGCCGCTTGCGGCGATCCCTGAGGCAGTCAGTAAAACCGGACAGGTTATCAGCCTCACCGTCAATATGGTGAAAAAGCTGATTGTAGGGGATGTGGGCGTCAATAACCTGAGCGGGCCGATTTCTATCGCCAAAGGCGCAGGGATGACAGCTGAGATCGGATTGATCTCATTTTTAGGGTTTATGGCGCTGATCAGCGTTAACCTTGGCATTATCAATTTGCTACCCCTACCGGTCTTAGACGGCGGGCATTTATTGTTCTTTGGTATTGAAGCGGTCACGCGCCGTCCTGTACCAGAGCGTGTACAAGACTTTGGGTATCGCATCGGCGCTGCCGTGTTGATGATGGTAATGGCAGTGGCATTGTTTAACGACTTCGCCCGACTTTAAACGGTTAGTATTCAAGGATAAGTCAGAAGCACATGGCGATGAAAAAACTATTAATAGCGTCTCTTTTAGTCAGTAGCAGTGTGGCGCACGCGGATACATTCCAAGTCAGCGATATCCGTTTTGAGGGCCTACAGCGAGTCAGTTTAGGGGCCGCATTGCTCTCCATGCCGGTGCGTGTTGGAGACAAGGTGGATGATGGCGATGTCGCGGATGTCATCAATGCTCTGTTTGCATCGGGTAACTTTGAAGATGTGCGTGTTTATCGTGATGATGATGCACTCTTAGTGAAAGTGATCGAACGCCCAACCATTGCCAGCATTTCGTTTTCAGGCAACAAAGCCATCAAAGAAGAGCAACTGAAAGAAAACCTGACCGCATCAGGGTTGCGTGTAGGTGAGGCGTTAGACCGCACCAAGCTCAGCAAGATTGAAAAAGGCTTAGAAGATTTCTACTACAGCGTGGGAAAATATAGTGCATCGGTGAAAGCCGTGGTCACACCTTTACCACGTAACCGTGCGGATTTGAAATTTGTCTTCACCGAGGGTGTTTCTGCAAAAATCGAGCAGATTAACTTTGTGGGTAACCAAGTCTTCAGTGATGAAGAGCTGCGCGATAATTTCGACTTGCGTGTTGATGTTCCTTGGTGGAACTTCTTGGCTAACGAGAAATACCAAAAGCAAGTGCTGGCGGGTGACTTGGAAAAGCTACGCAGCTACTACCTAAATCGCGGCTATTTGAAGTTCCGCGTTGAATCGACCCAAGTGGCGATTTCTCCGGATAAAAAAGGGGTATACATCACCTTAAATGTTAACGAAGGTAAGCCCTATCAAGTGGCGGATCTAAGCTTCCGCGGCGATCCTGAGAATGAGGAAATCTACCGCTCGTTAGTGGGCTTTACCCGAGGTGATACCTATAACGGGGATAAGGTCACTGCGTTGGAGGAGTCGATTAAGCGCCACCTTGGTGAAACCGGCTTTGCCTACCCGAAAGTGAGTACCTTGCCGACGTTTGATGATAAGAATCAGCAAGTGTCGCTGACGGTCAACGTTGAGCCGGGCAAACGCATCTATGTACGAAACATTCGTTTTACCGGTAATACCACCACCAAGGATGAAGTGCTGCGCCGTGAGATGCGTCAACTTGAAGGCACTTGGCTTAATGCCAAGGCTGTGACTCGCGGTAAAGAACGTCTCAACCGAACCGGTTTTTTCCAAAGTGCTGAAGTAGACACCACGCGGGTACCAGGCACCGACGATCAGGTTGATGTAAATTACAAAGTCAAAGAAGCCAACTCGGGCAGCATCAACTTTGGTATCGGCTATGGTACCGAGTCAGGCGCAAGCTTACAGCTCGGCTTACAGCAAGATAACTTTGCTGGTACGGGTAATCGCTTTGGTATTAATGCCATGGTTAACGATTACCGTAAGAACCTGACGCTTGAGTATCGTGACCCCTACTTTACCCTCGATGGTGTTAGCCTCGGGGGCAAGGTGTTCTATAACGAGTTTGAGGCGCGAGATGCGAACATCGTCGAGTACACAAATAAAAGTTATGGGTCGAAACTGACGTGGGGCTTTTGGACCGATGAACTGAACTCAATTGATTTTGGGTTGGGCTATACCCACAACAAAATTGAAAACATCGGTAAATATTACCAAATTGACAAGTTTATGGAGCGTCACAAGGATCATCAAACTAGCAATGGTGGTTTGGAAGTTGATGACTTTGATTTATCCGTTTCATGGACCCGTAATAACCTCAACCGTGGTTATTTCCCTACGGCAGGTAACTATCAGCGAGCTTCTTACCGAATGACAGTGCCGGGCTCTGACGTCCAGTATTTTAAAATGCAATATGATATCCGTCAGTATGTGCCGTTAACTCAAGAGCATGAGTTCACGCTGTTGATGCGCGGTCGCCTTGGTTACGGCAATGGCTATGGCCAGATCAATGGCCAAGATCATATGTTGCCGTTTTATGAAAACTACTACGCGGGTGGTTTCTCGACCTTGCGTGGTTTCCGCTCGAACACTGTTGGACCCAAAGCCATTTACAAAGACAAAGAAAGTGGCGGTTCTGTTCAGCCGGACGGAGATAAAGAGTATAGCGAAGGTAGCTATGGTTCGAGTGATGCAGTGGGTGGTAACGCCATCGCACAAGGTAGCTTAGAGCTGATTGTGCCCACTCCGTTTGCCTCTGACGAAGCGCGTCAGCAAATTCGTACCAGTGTCTTTGTGGACGCTGCCTCAGTGTGGGACACCGAGTTTGACAGTAGTGAACTGGTAGCAAATGGTTATCCCGCTGGCACGAAAGATTACTCAGATCCATCCAATATCAGTGCCTCTTACGGGGTAGCCCTACAGTGGATGTCACCGATGGCACCTTTGGTGTTTTCAATTGCAAAACCTATTACAAGCCAGCCTGGCGATGATGAAGAGTTCTTTACCTTCACTATCGGGCGCACATTCTGATCATCAGAAAGGAGACTATTGTGAAATCATTTTTGAAAGCAGCGGGACTTAGTGTCGCAATTCTGACCACGTCCATGTACGCATCAGCGGCTGATGCTGCACAGAAAGTGGGCTACGTATCGACTGGGGCGGTGATGTCTCAGCTGGCTCAAAAAAACAACCTAAACGAAAAACTGCGTGCTGAATTCAAAGACCGTGTAGCGGAAATTGAGCGCATGAAAGAAAAGCTCTCAGAAGGGGTTGAAAAGCTGAAACGCAACGGCGAGCTGATGAGCGAAGATGAGCGCATCAAACTGCAGCGTGAACTCCAATCGATGGAGTCGGACTACAAATTAAAAGTAAAAGCGTTACAGGAAGATCAACGCAAGCGTGGTGGCCAAGAAGAGTCTAAACTGGTCAAAAAGCTAAAAACCGCCATCGATCAAGTGGCTGAGCAAGAGGGTTACGACATTGTATTGGATGCCAATGCCATCTTGTACGCTAACCCAGGCGACGATCTCTCTGAAAAAGTCATTAATGCAGTAAAATAACAAACAATCGAGGAGCCCATGGTTTCGATTACTCTCGCTGAATTAGCGGAAAAACTGGACGCTCAGCTCCACGGAGACGGTGCTGTAACAATAACCTCGCTAGCAGGGRTGAATTCAGCGAGAGAAGGGCAAATCACCTTCTTATCGAGCCCGAAATACCGCAAACACTTGGCACAGTGCCGTGCCAGTGCGGTGATGTTAAAAGAAGCGGACGTGTCATACTGCCAAGGCAATGCCTTGGTGGTTGCTGACCCTTATGTGGCTTATGCCAAAGTGGCCCAAATTTTAGATACCACACCTGCCTGTGCCACTGACATTGCGCCGACTGCGGTAGTTGCCGAAGATGCCATTCTGGGTGAAGGCGTGGCGATTGGTCCTAACGCGGTGGTCGAGTCCGGAACCTTAATTGGTGATGGCGTGCAGATTGGTGCGGGCTGTTTTGTCGGCAAAGGCGCCAAACTGGGTGCACGAACCAAACTTTGGGCCAATGTCACCATTTACCATGATGTGGTTTTGGGTGAGGACTGCTTGGTACAGGCGGGAACCGTAATCGGCGCGGATGGCTTTGGCTACGCGAATGAAAAAGGTAAGTGGATTAAGATCCCGCAGCTAGGTCGTGTTGTGATTGGTGATCGGGTAGAAATTGGTGCGTGTACGACCATTGACCGTGGTGCATTGGACGATACCTGCATTGCTGATGGCGTGATTATCGACAACCAGTGTCAGATTGCGCATAATGTATCGATCGGCGAAAACACGGCAGTGGCTGGTGCAACTGTGATGGCAGGCAGCCTAAAAGTAGGTAAGCACTGCATCATCGGCGGCGCCAGTGTGTTTAATGGCCATATGGAAATCACAGACAACGTTACCATCACAGGTATGGCGATGGTAATGCGACCGATTACTGAGCCGGGCATGTACTCGTCCGGCATTCCGTTACAGCCCAACCGCGAGTGGCGGAAAACAGCCGCGCGTGTGCTCAAGATTGACGAGATGCACAAGCGGCTAAAAGAGCTCGAAAAACAGCTCGATAACCAAGCTTAACGCAACTGATTGCAGGCCCGCCTCAAAAACGCGGGCCGTTTTGCGTTAAAGAAGTCAGTATTGGATTTGAACGGGAATACTACCTTGACTCGCGAAAACAAAGTGTTACACATCAACGAAATTAAAGAGCTGCTACCACATCGCTATCCGTTTTTGTTGATTGATCGCGTTACCGATTATGAAGAAGGTCAATACCTTCACGCGATAAAAAATATTACCGTGAATGAGCCTCAATTTACCGGCCACTTTCCTCAGTTGCCTGTGTTTCCTGGTGTATTGATCCTTGAATCAATGGCTCAAGCCACTGGCTTGTTGGCATTTAAGACATTCGGGAAGCCAAAAGACAACGAGCTATACTATTTTGCAAGCGTTGATAACGCGAAATTCCGCCGTCCTGTCACACCGGGAGACCAACTGGTCCTCGAGGTGGAGTTTATAAAAGAGCGCCGAGGAATTGCTGCCTTTACCGGAGTAGCGAAAGTAGACGGAGACGTTGTCTGCTCGGCGGAACTGAAGTGCGCAAGAAGAGAGATCTAATTGTGATCCACGAAACTGCCTATATCCACCCGACCGCCGTTGTAGAAGACGGGGTGACATTGGGAGAAAACGTTAAGATTGGCGCATTTTCTTATATCGGAGAAGGTGTTGAGATTGGTGCGGGTACCGAAGTCATGACCCATGTCGTGATTAAAGGGCCTACGCGTATCGGCCAAGATAACCGCATCTATCAATTCGCATCGATCGGTGAAGCGTGCCAAGACCTGAAATATGCGGGTGAGCCCACGACGCTAGAAATTGGCGATCGCAACACCATTCGTGAAAGTGTCACCATGCACCGTGGTACGGTACAAGACAAAGGTGAGACCAAAGTTGGCAATGATAACCTATTCATGATCAACGCCCACGTGGCACACGATTGTGTGATCGGAAATCACTGTATTTTTGCCAACAATGCGACCCTAGCCGGTCATGTACACATCGACGATTACGTCATTGTGGGCGGCATGTCTGCGATCCACCAATTCTGTGTGGTGGGTAGCCATGCGATGTTAGGTGGCGGTTCTATTGTGGTCCAAGATGTACCACCCTATGTGATGGCTCAGGGTAATCATTGCGCGCCTTTCGGTATTAACGTGGAAGGTTTGAAGCGTCGCGGATTCGAGAAAGCCTCGATTCGTGCGATTCGTGCGGTTTACAAGAACATGTATCGTTCCGGTAAAACCCTTGAAGAGGTCAAACAGGCGTTGGCTAGTCAGGTCGAGGACGATCCTGCCTTGGCCCTTTTTGTTGACTTCTTTGAACGTTCAACACGAGGCATCATTCGTTAATGTTGCCCAGCGAACGTCCATTACGAGTGGGAATTGTCGCCGGAGAAATCTCCGGCGATGTTTTAGGTGAAGGCCTTATCAAGGCAATTAAGGCCCAATACGGCAATGTTGAATTTGTCGGTATTGGTGGGCCGCGCATGATTGCGCAAGGCTGCCAGAGCCTATTTGATATGGAAGAGCTTGCTGTAATGGGGCTGGTTGAAGTGCTCGGCCGTTTGCCCCGTTTGCTGAAGGTGAAAGCGAGCCTCGTCAAATACTTCACTACCCATCCCCCCGATGTGTTTATCGGTATTGATGCGCCTGATTTCAACTTACGTCTCGAAGCATCGTTAAAACAGGCCGGCATTAAAACGGTTCACTATGTCAGTCCCTCGGTCTGGGCATGGCGTCAAAAGCGTATTTTTAAAATTGCGGCCGCGACCGATCTTGTCTTGGCGTTTTTACCCTTCGAAAAAGCGTTTTACGATAAGTTCAACGTGCCCTGCGCGTTTGTCGGCCACACTATGGCCGATAGCATTCCCATGCAAGTCGATCAGCGCGAAGCACAACAAGCGTTGGGGCTGGATACCAACAAACGTTGGTTAGCCGTCTTGCCGGGAAGTCGTGGGAGTGAGATGGCAATGTTGGCGCCGCCATTTTTGCAAACCTGCCAGCGTCTTTCACAGCAGTATCCTGATCTCGGCTTTGTGGTCGCCTTGGTGAATGACGCACGCCGTGCACAATTCGAGCAGGCGTGGCAAACCCATGCGCCGGAATTGTCATTTACCTTGGTGAATGATACGGCAAGACAAGTGATCAGTGCTTCTGATGCGGTGTTGCTGGCCTCTGGTACCGTTGCCCTTGAGTGTATGTTACTGAAGCGTCCCATGGTTGTAGGCTATAAAGTGAAGCCTTTGACTGCGTGGCTAGCACGGCGTTTGCTCAAAACGCGCTATGTGTCTTTGCCCAATATCCTCGCCGATGCCCCTTTGGTGCCCGAGTTATTGCAAGAAGAGTGCGAGCCTGAGGCGCTGGCAGCAGCTGTTTCACGGATGTTGGATGGCGATAACCAAGCCTTGCTTGAGACTTTTACACAGCTGCATCAAACCATTCGTAAAGATGCGGATGCCTCTGCAGCCTCCGCAGTATTAGAGTTAGTAAAAAATCATGACAGATGAGGCATTTGTATACCCTGACGCACGCTTGATTGCTGGCGTGGATGAAGTCGGGCGAGGTCCTTTGGTGGGCGCGGTTGTCACGGCGGCTGTTATCCTCGATCCGAATCAACCGATTGAAGGGCTCACCGATTCAAAAAAGCTGAGTGAGAAAAAACGTCTCGCGTTGTACGATGAAATCAAAGCCAAAGCCTTGGCGTGGTCGGTAGGGCGCGCAGAGCCCGAAGAAATTGATCGCTTAAATATTCTTCAGGCCACCATGGTCGCGATGCAACGCGCTATTGCAGGCCTAGCCGTTACTCCCGATTACGCATTGATTGATGGTAATCGTGTTCCCTCGCTCCCGATGCCGGCGCAAGCGGTGGTGAAAGGCGACTTGCGCGTCGCCGAGATCAGTGCGGCGTCGATCTTGGCGAAAGTAGACCGTGATAGAGAAATGGCTGAGTTGGACATCGCCTATCCGGCCTATGGATTTGCCCAGCATAAAGGCTATCCTACCAAGGCGCATATGGCCGCATTGAGTGAGCATGGCGCTTTACCAATGCACAGAAAAAGCTTTAAACCGGTTAAACGCGCCCTTGGTTTAGCGTAAGTGACGGCGCTTTATCATTTCCAATCCCTAGATAGTAACGAGTTTTATGTCTGAGCCACGTTTCGTCCATTTACGTATTCACAGTGATTTCTCCATGGTCGATGGGTTGTCCAAAGTCCCGCCACTGGTTAAGAAAGTGGCCGAAATGGGCATGCCTGCGATGGCCTTGACAGACTTTAGCAACCTTTGTGGGTTGGTAAAGTTCTATAACACCGCGAATAATGTGGGTGTGAAACCTATCATTGGTGCCGATTTTAAGGTGCAGTCGGAGGCGTTTGGCGATGAATTATRCYAGCTGACCCTTCTTGCCGCGGATAAAGCGGGGTATAAAAACCTCACTTTACTGATTTCCAAAGCTTACTTGCGCGGCCATGTTCAACATACGCCAGTGATCGACCAAGAGTGGCTGGTAGAACACGCTGACGGGTTGATTGTATTATCTGGCGGTTGCCGAGGAGACTTGGGCAAAGCTTTACTGAAAGGCAATAAAGCGCTTGCTGAAGAGTGCGCCCGTTTTTATCAAGCCCATTTTCCCAATGCTTATTACATGGAGCTCGTTCGCACCGGACGTCAGGATGAAGAAGTGTACCTACACTTTGCGGTCGACTTTGCCACCGAGCACGACCTGCCAGTGGTGGCGACGAACGAAGTGTGCTTTATCTCGCCCGACGAGTTTGACGCCCACGAGATCCGCGTGGCCATCCACGATGGTTATACGTTAGACGACCCACGTCGCCCGAAAAACTACAGTGCCGAGCAATATCTGCGCACCGAGCAAGAGATGTGCGATCTCTTTGCGGATATCCCAGAAGCATTGGCAAATAGCGTGGAAATTGCCAAGCGCTGTAATGTGCCGGTCAGACTTAATGAATACTTCCTGCCGAACTTCCCAACCGAAGGGATGGAGATTGATCAGTACTTGGTCAAACGCTCCAAAGAAGGCCTAGAAGAGCGACTGGCGTTTCTCTTCCCTGATGAGAAAGAGCGCGCCCTCAAGCGACCTGAATACGACGAGCGCCTTGACCGTGAACTCGGCGTGATTAACCAAATGGGCTTCCCTGGTTACTTTTTGATCGTAATGGAGTTTATCCAATGGTCAAAAGATAACGATATTCCGGTGGGACCCGGACGGGGTTCAGGAGCCGGCTCCTTGGTTGCGTACGCCCTTAAAATCACTGATTTGGATCCGCTAGAGTTCGATCTGCTTTTTGAGCGTTTCTTGAACCCAGAGCGGGTTTCCATGCCCGATTTCGATGTCGACTTTTGCATGGATAAGCGTGATTTGGTGATCGACCACGTGGCCGAAATGTACGGCCGGGATGCGGTATCCCAGATCATTACTTTCGGTACCATGGCGGCCAAAGCGGTGATCCGAGACGTGGGTCGTGTATTGGGCCACCCCTATGGGTTTGTTGACCGTATTTCTAAATTGGTGCCGCCCGACCCGGGAATGACGCTGGCAAAGGCGTTTGAAGCTGAACCGCAGTTGGTTGAGGTTTACAACGCAGACGAAGAAGTTAAAGCGTTGATCGACATGGCCCGCATGCTCGAAGGGGTGACACGTAACGCAGGTAAGCACGCGGGCGGGGTGGTGATTTCACCGACGACGATTACGGACTTTGCACCGCTATATTGTGACAGTGAAGGGCACCACCCTGTCACCCAGTTTGATAAAAACGATGTTGAGACGGCCGGTCTTGTGAAGTTTGACTTCTTGGGGCTGCGGACGCTGACCATTATCGACTGGGCGCTGGGAATGATTAACCCTCGCTTACAAGCGCAAGGCAAAGATCCTATCGATATCGCGGCGATTCCGATGGCCGACCAAGCATCATTCGAGATGCTACGTAAGGCAGAAACGACTGCTGTGTTCCAGCTGGAATCGCGGGGCATGAAAGAGCTGATCAAGCGTCTTCAACCAGACTGTTTTGAAGACATGATCGCACTGGTGGCTCTGTTCCGCCCAGGCCCATTGCAATCAGGGATGGTGGATAACTTTATCGACCGTAAACACGGACGAGAACAAGTCTCTTATCCCGATGAAAAGTGGCAACATGAGTCACTGAAAGAGACCCTTGAGCCGACCTACGGCATCATCTTGTATCAAGAGCAGGTGATGCAAATTGCCCAGATCTTAGCCGGGTATACGCTCGGCGGCGCCGATTTGCTGCGTCGTGCGATGGGTAAGAAAAAACCCGAAGAAATGGCCAAGCAGCGCGACATCTTTGAAAAAGGCGCGATCGCAAACGGCATTGATGGCGAACTTGCCATGCGTATCTTCGACTTGGTGGAAAAGTTTGCCGGTTATGGTTTCAACAAATCACACTCCGCCGCTTATGCCTTGGTCTCTTATCAAACACTGTGGTTAAAGGCGCATTATCCGGCTGAATTCATGGCCGCCGTTATGACCGCGGATATGGATAACACCGATAAAGTTGTCGGACTGGTGGAAGAGTGCCGTCGCATGAAACTAACGGTGCTCCCCCCTGATGTGAACGCGGGTTTGCACCGCTTTACCGTCAATGACAAAGGGGAGATTGTCTACGGTATTGGCGCGATTAAAGGGGTGGGTGAAGGACCGATCGACAATATTGTCGCGGCGCGAGAGCAAGATGGCTACTTCCGTGACTTATTTGATTTCTGTGCGCGCATTGATACTAAAAAAGTCAACAAGCGTGTGATTGAACGCTTGATTCGCGCAGGCGCCATGGATAGGCTTGGCCCTCATCGTGCGGCAATGATGGCATCACTCGATGACGCTATTCGCGCGGCCAGTCAGCATCATCAAGCCGAGTCTTACGGACAAACGGATATGTTTGGTGTCCTCACGGATGCCCCGGAAGAGGTCGAGCACGCTTATGCGAATGTGGCACCTTGGCCAGATAAAGTGTGGCTGGAAGGGGAGCGAGAAACCCTAGGGCTGTATTTGACCGGCCATCCCATCAATAGCTATCGTAAAGAGCTTAAACACTATGTGACATGGCGATTGGAAGACGCGCATGCCACTAAGCGTGATGTGGTGTCTACGGTCGCCGGTCTTGTGATTGCTGCGCGTGTCATGACCACCAAGCGCGGTTCACGTCTTGGGATCTTAACCCTCGATGATCGCTCGGGCCGTATGGAAGTGATGCTTTTTTCTGACGTACTCGACAAATATCTCGATCTGGTTGAGAAAGACAGAATTCTGGTGGTCTCAGGACAGGTCAGCTTTGATGACTTCAATGGTGGGCTTAAAATGACGGCCCGTGAAGTCATGGACATCAGCCAAGCGCGAGAAAAATATGCGCGCTGTTTGGGCATCTCTATCATGGAAGAGCAAATTGATGCCCCGTTTTTTGAACGGTTTCATGATACGTTGGCACCTTACCGCTCAGGGACTGTGCCAGTGAATCTTTATTACCAGCGCCGTGATGCACGGGCGCGGTTACGTTTAGGGGCGGAGTGGCGAATTACCCCCGCTGATGAACTGATCGATAATTTAAAAGGCTTGCTTGGCGACGAGCAGGTCGAATTAGAGTTTAACTAAGCTTAGCTGGTGACGCCTCGCGTACACCGGCGGTGACCAATAGGATTCTCTTGGTATGAGTCTTAACTTTTTAGAATTCGAACAACCGATCGCAGAGCTAGAAGCTAAAATCGAAGCCCTTCGCGCTGTCTCCAAGCGTGGCGGAGAAGATGCGGTTAATCTCGATAAGGAAATTGAACAACTGGAAACCAAGAGTCTTGAGCTTACGCGCAAGATCTTTGGTGATTTAGGGGCGTGGCAAGTGGCACAACTGGCGCGCCACCCTCAACGTCCTTACACCTATGATTATGTCGATCTTATCTTTCACGAGTTTGATGAGCTGGCGGGCGATCGCGCCTATGCGGATGACAAAGCCCTAGTAGGCGGTATTGCGCGCTTAGAAGGGCGTCCGGTGATGGTAATTGGTCACCAAAAAGGCCGTGATACCAACGAGAAGGTAAAGCGTAATTTTGGTATGCCAAAGCCTGAAGGATATCGCAAAGCATTACGCTTGATGAAAATGGCAGAGCGATTCAACATGCCGGTGATCACTTTTATTGATACTGCTGGTGCTTACCCTGGCGTGGGGGCAGAAGAGCGTGGTCAGTCAGAAGCCATTGCACGTAACTTGAAGGAAATGGCGGGCCTGACAGTGCCGGTGATCTGTAATGTGGTTGGTGAAGGCGGCTCAGGCGGTGCCTTGGCGATCGGTGTTGGTGACTACGTCAATATGCTTCAGTATTCGACATACTCAGTGATTTCGCCCGAAGGCTGCGCCTCTATTTTGTGGCGCGATTCGGCCAAAGCACCGCAAGCGGCAGACGCAATGGGGATGACTGCACCACGCTTGAAAGAGCTGGGCTTGATTGATGCCGTGATTGAAGAGCCTCTAGGTGGTGCGCATCGCGATATGAAAGCGACGGCACAAAGCATTAAACAAACCTTGATTAGCCAGCTCGCGGATTTGGAAGCATTGGATACTGAAAGCCTACGCGACCGCCGATATCAGCGTTTGCTCAGTTATGGTTACTGCTAATTGCCACTCGGCAATCGAGCACAATGAAAGGGCCTAATGGCCCTTTTCTTTTTGCTACGCGCCAGCAACAATAGGCGCAGACTCACAATGACAGATGCTTATGCTCATCCAATACCTGACAGACACGCTGGCGCCGTTAACGGCTCAGCCACGACAAATTCTTTTAGCCCTGAGTGGGGGATTAGACTCTCGGGTACTGCTGGATCTATTGGCCAGTTATCGCGACCAGCATCCGCAGCACGACTATTCTGTGTGTCATGTTCATCATGGTTTGCAGGCCGATGCCGATAAGTGGGCGGCACWATGTCAGGTTTGGGCGGAGCAAGCGGGTTTTTCCTTCATCCTAAAACATGTCACTCTCGACCCTGAGTTAAGCACAGAGCATGCAGCTAGAGAGGCACGCTATCAAGCCTTTCAAGGGTTACTCCAACCCCATGGACTCGTTCTTACCGCGCAACACAGCGATGATCAAATCGAGACCTTCTTTTTGGCATTGAAGCGAGGAAGTGGTCTGGAAGGATTGGCGGGAATGCCCACTGTGAGAAAACTCGGCAAAGGGCTCTTAGTCCGTCCTTTGTTGGCAGCGTCGCGGGCGCAATTGCATCACTACGCGCGTCAAAAAGGGTTGGCATGGGTGGAAGACCCGAGCAACCAAGATACACACTTTGATCGTAATTTTATCCGTCAACAATGGCTCCCAGAAGCTGACGCGCGTTGGCCGGGGTTTCGCACTGCCGTGCAACGCACGCAGCAATTATGCCAAGAGCAAGCGGCACTCTTAGCAACATTTGTCGCCCCTTTGGTCGAAAACGCCATCGATACGGACAACAGTTTGTCTTTGGCGCATCTCCCTCTTACGGATCTTGCTCTGTGCCGAGCGATGTTACGACACTGGTTGAAGTACCATGATCTGATTTTAACTCAGGCCCAGCTTAATACCCTGATCCAGGATGTGGTGCAGGCAAGAGCGGATGCTAACCCGCAACTGTCGGTTGATGGAAAGAGCATTCGTCGTTATCAGCAGCGTTTGTATCTTATTGCTGACTCTGCGGATGTCACTGCATGGCAAGGTAAACTGACGCCACAATCACCACTACATTTGCCGGATGGACTCGGGCGTTTGGTGCTTCTTCCTTATACAGAGCGCGCGCAAGGATTGGCATTAGGCTCTCTGCCACAATCTTGGCTATCAGTGCAGTTTAATCCCAGCGGGTTAAGCGCCCATCCTGCCGGGCGGCAAGGCCGTCGTAAACTCAAGAAGCTTTATCAAGAATACGGTATTCCAAGTTGGCAGCGGCGTCGCTTGCCAATCCTTTGCGACGAGCGCGGTGTAATCGCAGTGGCGGATTGCTTTGTCAGTCAAGCAGCGGCCGGAAAGGTATGGCGTTTAGTCTGGGAGCGAGAAAACACTGCTTAACATATCCCTTACCCGCCAATTATCTGTCTGCTCATAAAACCACCAGTCAGATAAACGACACTTGCTAAAATTGTCCGAATTACTTAATGTACTAGTCTAATGATACATTGAGGTAAAGAAGTAATGGCATCGAGTCGTGAATTATTTGGCACCCGAATAGGCTTTGTCCTTGCTGCAGCCGGCGCGGCTGTGGGACTAGGCAATATTTGGGGGTTCCCAACGCAGGCGGCGAGCRATGGGGGCGGCGCATTTTTATTAGTCTACTTACTGATGATCTTACTCGTTGCTTTTCCTATGTTGGTCGTGGAAATGGCGATTGGTCGTCATGGCCGCGCTAACCCGTTGGACAGTATGCGTGCGCTGAGTGATAACCCTCTTCTGAAGCGTTTTGGCAGTGGCGTGGGGCTAATTGGCTTGGCCGTACCTTGTATGGTTTTGGCGTTTTACAGCATTGTAGGCGGATGGTTAGTCTCTTTTTTATTGGCTGCAGTGGCAGACATTTTCCAGTTTTCAGACGCATCCGCTTGGTTAAAAGGCTTCTCAGCATCACGTAATCTCTTTGGGGCGGTGGTGTTTTATGTGCTCACCATTGTGATCGTACAGGCGGGGGTTAAGCAGGGGATTGAGCGTTGGTCAACCCGTCTCATGCCCGCGCTGTTTGTCCTCTTTGCTGCGATGTTTGTCTATATCATGACGCTACCCGGCGCGACAGAAGGCTTAAAGCACTACCTGATCCCCGACTTTAGCAAAGTGATGGACAAAGATTTGCTATTAGCAGCCATGGGACAGGGCTTTTTCTCTCTGACCATAGGCGGGTGCTCCATGTTGATTTATGGCTCGTACCTTAGCCACAAAGAAAACCTRCCGAAAATGGCACTGAGTGTCACTTTGGTCGATACCGCAGTGGCGGTAATTGCCGGACTAGTGGTGTTGCCAGCGATGTTTGTTGCCATGCATCAAGGCGTTGAGATTTACGCGCAAGACGGCAGTTTGCTCAGTGCCGATACCTTGGTGTTTACTGTGTTGCCTTTATTATTTGAAAGTTTAGGCGCGGCAGGCCCGTATGTGTCTCTCGTCTTCTTTTTGCTGATGACCATCGCGGCACTGACATCCTCGATTTCTATGCTGGAGTGTCCTGTAGCGCTGGCCAGTGAGCGCTTGGGCTCAAGCCGAAAAATCACCAGCTGGGTGTTAGGGGGTGTGATTGCGCTCTGCAGTGCGGTGATTGTGTTTAACTTCGGTGCGCTATTTGGCTTAGTTGCGAAGGTGGCGACCCAATATTTCCAACCTTTTGCGGCGCTCCTTTTCTGCCTATTTGGTGGTTGGATTTGGTCGCGTGATCGCAAGCTAGCTGCATTGCGCGAAGGTTATGATGATATTGAGCAGAGTCTGTTCTGGAAAATCTGGCCTGTGTATGTGAAGTTTGTTTGTCCTGTGTTGGTTGCCACAGTGTTGTGGGTCTCACTTGGCTAAAGGCGAATGATGGCACGAAAAAAAGCGGACATTAGTCCGCTTTTTTATTGCTGTTTAACAGACAAGGCGAGATGAGTTAACGGAACTGTTTGGCGTCTTCTAAATACGTAAAGCCAGCATCCGCTAAGCGCGCACACAAGGTCTCGCGGTCGATATCATAGTAACGCACTAAGTCCTCTAAACTGGCAAACTCATCACGTAGCTTCATGTTAATAATGCTCATGAGCATGACAGGATCCATCGAGGCATAGTTTTTCAAATCCATCTTAATCCTCGTGATCGCTAATCAATAAATTGGCAGCAGCAAATGCGGCTTGTTCACGACGAGCTGGCGAAACACTCTCGTCACTCGCGATATCATTTAATGCTTTCAGCGCGCAGCTGATAGCTGCAGGAATGTAGCCTTGTTCGCCACTGCCAATCTCGGCATAGCGCTGGCGGATGAGTTCACAGCAATCTGCAACTTTCATAATGGATCTCCTCAATAGTACTGCACGCACTATAGCGAAAGGAGAGCCGTCGAGGAAAGGGTTAGCGAGCGCGTTTTTGGCGATACATGCTCTGATCGGCACGCTCATAAAGTGAAACACTGTTATCGCCTTTACGATATTGGGCATAACCAACCGACGCGCTGATATCGTGCGCGCTGAGTAATCGGTCATTGGTGACCAGATGTTTGACTCTATGGGTGACATTGGCGACTGAATCATCACCGGCGGGCTGTAGCAACACCGCGAATTCGTCACCGCCTAAGCGATAACAGCGGTCGCTACCACGCACGGCCTCTTTGACCAGCAGCGAAAAACGACGAAGCACTTTATCACCGTCTAGGTGGCCATAGTTATCATTGACTTGTTTAAAGTTATCCATATCGAACATCATCATGACCAAGCCAATATTTTGCCGCTCACAAACTGCAACCGCGTGCTGCAAATCCTGCTCAAAGCTGGTTCGGTTGTGCAGTCCGGTTAATCCATCCAGCAGTGCCATGTTCTTTACACGGGTATATTCAACCGCATTGGTCAGCGGACCGGCAAGCAACTTATGGTAGGTGTGTAATAGGCTAATTTCATCCGGATCAAGTTTATACGGAGTGGAGTACTGCAGCACCCCTAATGGTTGCTTATTAAATTTAATCGCGAAGGTTTGGCGGAAAGTATGTTGCTCACCCCGACGGATAATGTTTGAGATTTCGTCGTGCTCCCAAATGATACGACCAATATCAATCTGCTTTTCTACCTCTCGTGCATACACCTCAAACAATACCTTGATATCGAGGTGTCCTTGCAGTTTTTGTAGCAACAACAAACGCTGATCAGCACCCAGCGGAACTTTACGCGGGGCGATGCCAGAGTGTGTGAATTGCTTTAAATGCGAGGCAGTCATTAATAATCAACAGCTATCTGATTTGTGGGTCATGCTGAATAAGCAGAATCCATGCCAGCCTATTATCAAGGCGAAGAGACGTCGTTTGGCTGCGATCTATCTCGTTCTTTTTGGATGACTATTCTATCAACAAGGAGAGGATTTGGGATCTGTGATTCTGTGCGTCTTGGTAGCCGATGTCAATTAACTGGCGAAGATATGCCGGCTCGAACAATAAATAACTGGCAAAGGTGGCATCTTGTGAGGCATTGATGCCTAAAAACCTTAATAGGGCGCGTGCGGCAAAGGGCATATGACGATAAAACCGCTTGGCCACGGGCTCGAAAGGGACCGATGGACGCAGGTGTAAGACATTCACTTTTCTTAATCCTAGCTGGTGGCGCTGCGCGTCGTTCAGGGCAAGGTGAATTTGGTTCATGCGCTGCAAGTTTTCTAAATCGGCAGACAAGGTATCAGCAAATATTGCGTTCATCAGGTGACCGCCCAGCATCGCGAGTCCTGGCGCTGACGGGTCGATATTGCCAGCAGTGCGAATACCTGTGGTTAAATCCAAAATGAGGATCCGTTCCGCACCCATTTTAATCGCCGGTCGCAAAGGGGCGATTTGGTGAATCGCACCATCCCCATAAAACTCATGGCCAATGCGTGAGGCAGGGAATACAAAGGGAATGGCTGAAGAGGCCAGTAAATGCTCTGTCGAGAGTTGACTGCGTCGGCCGACAGCCCTTGCCCGCTCCCACGGCAAAATACTGGTATCGCCTTGAAAAAAACTGACTGATTGGCCGGTTTGATAGTTGGAAGCGGTCACCGATAGGCCATGAAGGTGCCCGGACAGTAACTGATAGTTTAACTTATTAAAATTAATGGTTTGATTAAGCAATTCACGCAATGGGCGATTATTTAACAGGCCAAAAGGTGAAGTGGGTTGATAGCGTGATTGAAAGCGTTGTCCTGTTTGGCTAGCGAGGTGACTTAACAAGCCAATAGGCTGACTGGCAAAAATACGCGACGTATCGAGCCGATGCCATAGCCATGACAACTTTTTGACACCCAGTCGAAAAGATGACGCATAGCTAGCCAGAGACACCGCATTGATTGCGCCGGCAGATGTGCCGGAATATATCGTAAATGGACTGGTATGAACGCGAGGATACCATTCAGCAATGGCAGCCAATACACCGACTTGATAGGCCGCACGCGCACCACCACCAGTCAGAACGAGAGCGATTTTAGGCTTGTGTGTAGGCATATAACCGACGACGTTAAAAGGCTAACAGCTTGATTATAGTTACTTCACGCGCCCTGTTGCACGTTGGTCATCACAACATCCGTTTCTTTTTCACCACAGATAATGAGGTTGAAAATCATTATCAATTCGATCTATGGTGAGGAGGTCAATTAATCGATGGAGTGACAAGATGACTTATTCGTTTCCAGATTTACCTTATGCCTATGATGCTCTCGAACCGCATATTGATGAGGCGACCATGCGCATTCATCACCAGCGTCACCACAAAACCTATTTCGATAAATTCGTGGCCGCGATAAAAGAGACAGACCGCGATGGTGAGCCGGTTGAGGATTTGTTTCGAGATATCTCGTCGCTGCCAGCAGCAATTCGTAATCATGGGGGCGGATATTATAACCACCTGATTTACTGGCAATCGATGACGCCGAATCCTAAGCCTGCGCCAGAAGGCGCACTCTACGATGCGATTATCGAGACCTTCGGCTCACTTGATGCATTTAAAGAGGTTTTTAGTCAGGCGGCAATTGGTCAGTTTGGTTCAGGTTTTGCGTGGCTGGTGGTGAAAGAGGATGGCCAGCTTGCGATCACCTCAACGGCTAATCAAGACAATCCATTGATGGATATTGCAGAGGTCAAAGGTGAACCGATTTTAGGGTGTGATGTCTGGGAGCATGCTTATTATCTTAACTACCAGAACAAACGCCCTGACTACGTGAACGCGTGGTGGAAGGTGGTGAATTGGTCATTTGCCGAAAAAGCCTATCAGCAAGCGATCGGTTAAAAAAATGCCCCGCAACGCGGGGCATTCACTCATTACACGATAAGGCTTAAGCCAGTTTTGCTTGGATAAACGACAAGGCGTCGTCGATAGCGAACGGCACTTTCTCACCGTCGCGGCGATGCTTATATTCAAACACGCCATTATCCATGCTGCGCTCACCGATTACGATGGTATGCGGTACACCGACTAGCTCAATGTCTGAGAACATTACCCCGGGACGTTCTTTACGATCATCAAAGAGTACCTCGATACCGGCAGCTGTCAGATCAGCGTAAAGCTTTTCAGCCGCTTCGCGGACACGCTCAGACTTGTGCATATTCATCGGCACAATCGCAACGGTAAACGGTGCAATCGCGTCTGGCCAAATGATGCCATTTTCATCATGGTTTTGTTCAATCGCAGCGGCAACTACACGTGTCACACCAATACCATAACAGCCCATTTCTAGGGTTGTATTTTTGCCATCTTGGCCGAGGACGCCTGCGCCCATTTTTTCCGAGTAGTTGTTACCCAACTGGAAAATATGGCCAACTTCAATACCGCGCTTAAACATCAAGGTGCCTTTGCCACATGGGCTAGGATCGCCTTCAACCACATTACGCAAATCGGCAACTTGGCCAAGTTCAACGTCACGGCCCCAGTTGATGCCAAAGTAGTGTTTGTCGTCAATGTTGGCACCGGCGCCGAAATCATTCATTACCGCGACGCTGCGATCGACAATAAATGGCGCAGGAAGATTGACCGGACCTAATGAACCGGGACCGGCACCGACCAAGGCGCGAATTTCTTCTTCTGTCGCAAAGGTTAATGGCGCCGCAACTTCAGGAAGGTTTTCTGCCTTCACTTCGTTGAGTTCATGGTCGCCGCGGATAATCAGCGCGATCAGGTCGGCGTCTACTTCATCAGAGGCCTTAACAAACAGGGTCTTGACGGTTTTTTCGATCGGCAACTTAAATTGCTCAACCAACTCGGCAATGGTTTTTGCATTTGGCGTGTCGACCAATTCCATCGCTTGGGTTGGCGCCTCAGCCTGATCTTTAGGCGCGAGTGCTTCTGCCTTTTCGATGTTGGCGGCGTAATCGGACTCGGTGGAGAAAGCAATCAGGTCTTCTCCGCTACCAGCAAGTACGTGGAACTCATGTGACGCTGAGCCACCAATCGCCCCGGTGTCTGCCAGTACCGCGCGGTAATCAAGACCCATGCGATCGAAAATGGCGCAGTAAGCAGCACGCATTTTCTCGTAGCTTTGCTCCATACCCGCTTTGTCGATATCAAAGCTATATGCATCTTTCATGATAAATTCACGTGAACGCATCACGCCAAAGCGTGGCCGCACCTCATCACGGAATTTGGTTTGAATCTGATACAGATTGATCGGCAGTTGTTTATACGAGTTAATCTCGTTGCGCACCAAGTTAGTAATCACTTCTTCATGCGTAGGTCCAAGTACAAAGGGACGTTCGTGACGATCAGCGATGCGAAGCAGTTCCGGACCAAACTTTTCCCAGCGTCCTGTTTCTTGCCATAGATCTGCAGGCTGTACCACTGGCATAAGCGTCTCGACAGCGCCTGACTTGTTCATTTCTTCCCGTACGATGCGCTCAACTTTTTGTAGCACTCGTACACCGGTCGGCAGCCAAGTGTATAGACCTGAAGCAAGTTTACGAATCATACCTGCGCGCAGCATCAGCTGGTGGCTGACAATTTCTGCGTCGCTAGGGGTTTCTTTCAAAGTAGAAAGCAGATATTGACTGGTACGCATTTAAAGTTATCCGTTGATATTAGCGATCAATAATAAGTAGGGCATATTAACAGCGCGGGGGAGTTTCGACAAAAGCTTCTATGGCCTCAACGTGAATCTGGTCGTCAGACACCATGAAACGCACATTGAAATCGAACAGGTGGACGGCATAGTGCTTAGTATCTGGCTTGCCCTTTTTATAGGCAGGGCGAGGGTCTTGTGCGAGCACCTCTTCAATCACTTGGCGTYGGTATATACCCTCAGGATGTTGAGAGAGTGTCGCGAGGGCAGGGTTGGAGAAATGCACCGGCATCAAGTCAGGCTTTTGCTGAGCAAACCCGCCCTGAGCACTATCAAGACAGTCAGAGTAGGGGATATAAGGTTTGATATCGATAATTGGCGTTCGATTGACAAGATCGCACCCCCGTACGACTAACCGAACTTGACCCGGCGTAGACTCAACGCGAACCAGCTCTACCGCTGACATGCCGATACCATTAGGACGAAAGGTCGCACGACTGGCAAAGACGCCGACTCGCTCGTTTCCACCCAAACGCGGGGGGCGAACTGTCGGGGACCAACCTTTATCTAAATTACGATCGAACAAGAATAGTAACCAAAGGTGGGAAAACTGCTCAATGCCTCTCACTGCATCAAGCTGATTCGCGTCATCACGCAACTCAATATATGCCAAGGCACTGGGTGCTAGGCCCGGTTGTCGCGGCACAGCAAACTTTTCTTTAAACGGAGAAATCAAGGTGCCAACAGGAGAGATAGAGAAAGTATCTTGCATAGGGTGAAGTTCGGTTAATAGACGCACGCTAATCTTAACACGCGAGTTTCATTGAGTATGCAAAGATGCAAGCAACCACGCAGCATGTCATAATTATCGCCTAACACTGAATGAGGAATTGTGAGTGAGTTTTCCCGCTGTTTTTATTGATCGCGATGGTGTGGTCAATGTCGACCACGGCTATGTGGCGGATATCGATAATTTTGAGTATATCGAAGGAGTGTTCGACGCATGCCGCGCCCTAAAAGAAAGAGGGTATCTATTAGTGCTGGTGACCAACCAAGCCGGTATCGCCCGTGGTTATTACTCTGAGCAAGACTTTTTGCAGCTGACGGAATGGATGGATTGGAACTTTGCCGACAAGGGCGTGGACTTTGACGGTATTTATTACTGCCCACATCATGCCAGTGAAGGGGTCGGTGAGTATCGGATTGATTGCGATTGTCGCAAACCCAAGCCGGGTATGTTGATTGAGGCTCAGCAAGAGCTCGATATTGATATGTCACGCTCGGTGATGGTCGGTGATAAAGCCGATGACATGAGGGCTGCACAAGCTGCCGGTGTGACTACCCGTATTCTCGTGAGATCAGGAAAGCCTGTGACCGAGGAAGGGGAATCGTTAGCAACCTGCGTGGTGGATTCCATCGCAGATGTCCCAAGTGCATTGAGCTAATTCACACGAGCCTATCAGAATCACACTTTTGTACCTTTTTGGTGATAATTTGTTCTAACGGTTAATTTTGTTGAAAAAAAGACTTGCGACTTAAATTTATCACCCTATAATTCGCTCCTCGTTGGCACGGCAAACCGCGCTAACAAACGGCAGCAAAGCCAAGTAAACAAAAAGCTTGACTCACTGCCTCGGTGGCGTAAAATGCCACTCCCGCTCAAGATTGAGCGACGCTCTTTAACAATTTGACCTATGCAATCTGTGTGGGCACTCGTTGAGAATAGACAAAAAGATTTATTCGATGAACTGAGTGACCAAACGACAACTTTTATAGTTGTTCGGCACAGTCAATTCGTTTTTCTCTTCGGAGAKRAACAGTAATCAGTATTCATTGAGCTGAAACTTCGGTTTCGAAAAAACTTTAATTGAAGAGTTTGATCATGGCTCAGATTGAACGCTGGCGGCAGGCCTAACACATGCAAGTCGAGCGGAAACGGCAGTATTGAAGCTTCGGTGGATTTACTGGACGTCGAGCGGCGGACGGGTGAGTAACGGCTGGGAACCTG
>NZ_MUFL01000052.1:0-24963 GCF_001995355.1 Salinivibrio sp. PR919
GTATACAGGCAGCATATCCCATTGCGTGCGTGATTTTCGTGGCAAGCATGACTACATGCAGGCATGGCTATCTGATCGTCATGACACGGTCGGCCACACATACGGTTACAGTGATTCGCACTGGGATGTCCCCTTGCTTGAGCAAGTCGACAGCGCCTTTGCGGTTAACCCTGACCCGCACTTAAGCCTACACGCCCAAGAAAAAGATTGGACCATTATGGAATGGGCTCGCTACGACACCATTCGTGATTAGTAAAAGATCACAGGAAGCGTGACGGCAGGGCACCTCATGTGCCCTTTTTAATAACACCAACTTGAGAATGATTATCATAACCGTTATCTTTAACGTATGATCGGCTGGCGACCTCACGCCGTAGTCACACGCATAATGAACGAGATTAACGCTTATGAGAAAACACCTGCTAATTATTGCGGCACTCTTGCTCTCTCCACTGGCGCACGCCGACCAATTGAAACACGCGGACAAGTTAAAAGTGGTGACCAGCTTTACCATTCTCGCTGACATGGCTGCCAACGTAGCGGGCGAGCATGCCGAGGTGGTGTCTCTTACGAAACCCGGCGCGGAGATCCACAACTACCAACCCACCCCGGGGGATATTCTGCGTGCGCAAGGTGCGGATGTGGTGATGTGGAACGGATTAGGCTTAGAGCGCTGGTTCGAACGTTTTTTCCAGCACATTGATAAGGTGCCGAATGTGATCTTATCTGACGGGGTGGAGCCGATTGTGATTGCCTCGGGCCCGTATCGCGGCAAACCCAATCCGCACGCGTGGATGTCGCCCTCGGATGCAATGCGATACGTTGATAACATCGAGCAAGCCCTGATTAAGTACGATCCTGCCAATCAAACGCACTACCAAGCCAATGCCAAAGCCTACAAGGCACAAATTCAAGCCGTGTTCGCGCGTGCGCAAGACGCGCTATCCGCTGTCCCCGAATCCCAGCGTTGGCTAGTAAGCAGCGAAGGCGCTTTCTCTTATCTGGCGCGTGATTTAAACCTCAACGAAGCCTATTTATGGCCGATAAACGCTGAGCGTCAGGGCACACCGCAACAAGTTCGCGCGCTGATTGATACCGTACGAGAACACCAAGTGCGTGCTGTCTTCTCCGAAAGTACCGTGTCTGATGCGCCCGCCAAACAGGTCGCCGCGGAAACCGACGCGCACTATGGCGGCATTTTATATGTCGATTCGCTCAGCAGCGCTGACGGACCCGTGCCTGACTATCTATCCTTACTGACAGTTACCACAGAAACCGTGTTAGCGGGGTTGCGCCATGACGCACTATGATTTAACCGACGACACGCCCAGTGTGTTAGATGTCAACGAAGTACGTGTCGTCTATCGAAACGGCTTGTGTGCCCTTGAGCACGCCAGTTTCTCGCTGCCAGCGCAAACCATCACTGCCTTGGTGGGTGCCAATGGCAGCGGCAAATCCACCTTGTTTAAAGCGATCATGGGGTTTGTGAATCCCGGCAGTGGCAGCATTGCGGTCAACGGTACCCCCATTAAGCAAGCGCAAAAAGCAGGCTTGGTCGCTTATGTCCCTCAATCCGAAGAGATCGACTGGTCGTTCCCGGTGTTAGTGGAAGATGTGGTAATGATGGGCCGCTACGGCAAGATGTCATTTATGCGTCGCCCCAAAGCGGCGGATCATCAAGCGGTGGATGAGGCCTTGGCCCGGGTAGATATGAGTGCATTTCGCCAGCGCCAAATTGGCGAACTGTCTGGCGGACAGAAAAAACGTGTTTTTCTCGCCCGCGCCTTGGCTCAGCACAGCCCGCTGATTTTACTGGATGAGCCCTTTACTGGCGTAGATGTCACCAGTGAAGAGTCAATTATGCGTTTGCTGCTCGAGCTCAAAGACGAAGGCAAAACCATTTTAATTGCCACCCATAACCTTGGCACCGTGCCCGACTTTTGCGATCGCACCGTGTTGGTCAATCGCGCGGTGGTGGCAGGCGGGCGCACTGAGCATGTGTTTACCACCGAGAACCTCAGTGCCATCTTTGGCGGCAAACTGCGCCAGTATGTGATGCCCAGCGATCAGCTCCACCAAGACGCCGATCCGCGCGAGCTATCGGTGATTTCCGACGACGAGCGGCCCTTGGTGGTGTATAGCAAGCGCGAACAAAGCGCACAGGAGCGGCGCGAATGAGCTTACTCGATCCCCTCGCCTATCAATACATGCAAAAAGCATTGCTGGTCACCACCTTGATTGGCGGCGTGTGCGGCTTGCTCTCGGCCTTTTTGATGCTCAAAGGCTGGTCGCTGATGGGCGATGCCCTCTCCCATGCGATTGTACCGGGCGTTGCCGGCGCTTATATGCTRGGCCTGCCCTTTTCGCTCGGTGCCTTTGTTGCCGGCGGCATGGCCGCGAGTGTGATGCTGTTTTTGCACCAACGCAGCCACATCAAACAAGATGCGATCATCGGTTTGATTTTTTCGAGCTTTTTCGCCTTCGGGCTCTTTTTAGTCTCCATTTCGCCCGTCGCGGTCGATATTCAACAAATTATGCTGGGCAATTTGCTCGCCATTGCCCCACTCGATGCAGTGCAAATGCTAGTCATTGCCTTGGTGAGCCTCACCGTACTGGCGGTGAAATGGCGTGATTTTATGCTGACCTTTTTTGATGAAAGCCATGCCCGCTGCATTGGCTTGCCAGTCGTAGGGCTCAAAGTGCTGTTTTTTGCGCTGCTCAGCGCTTGCACCATGGCGGCACTTAAAAGTGTCGGTGCCTTTTTGGTGATTTGCTTGGTGATAGCCCCCGGTGCCACCGCCTATTTATTGAGTGATCGCTTTGGGCCCGTGTTGGTGCTGAGCGGTGTCATCGGCACACTCACCTCACTGTTTGGGGTGTATATCAGCTATTTCGCCAACCTTAACGCCGGCGCACTGATTGTGCTGGCCCAAGTGGGACTCTTCTTAGCCGCCTTTGTGTTTGGCCCCAAACACGGTTTACTCGCGCGGCGCGCCAAACGTCAGGAGGCACTGCAATGAATCCGTATCAACTGACTTTTATGCAAGATGCACTGCTGATGGCCGTCTTAGTGGCGCTGCCTTGTGCGCTGCTTTCATGCTATTTGGTGTTAAAAGGCTGGTCATTAATTGGCGACGCCGTGGCACACGCGGTGCTGCCGGGATTGGTACTAGCAAACTTATTTGGCCTGCCGCTGATTGTCGGCGCTTTTGCCGCCGGCTCCGCATGCGCCACCAGTGTGCATTGGCTC
The DNA here is from genome assembly GCF_001995355.1 of Salinivibrio sp. PR919. Classification (NCBI taxonomy): domain Bacteria; kingdom Pseudomonadati; phylum Pseudomonadota; class Gammaproteobacteria; order Vibrionales; family Vibrionaceae; genus Salinivibrio; species Salinivibrio sp. PR919. The sequence goes on from NZ_MUFL01000052.1 coordinate 3,251, forward strand.
AAACAAAATAGCCGTGTGAAAGAAGACACCTTGCTGGGGATTGTGTTTTCTGGCTTTTTCGCACTGGGGCTGATTTTGCAAGGCCAGTTCCCGTCTGATTTGCACCTTGATCATATTCTATTTGGCAACCTGTTGGGGATTAACCACCAACAGCTGCTCACCGCCGCCATCACCGGCTTAGTCGTGCTTGCGCTTGTACTCCTTAAAGGGCGAGATTTAATGCTGCTTTCGTTCGACCCCGCACAAGCTAGCGTACTCGGGCTCCCCGTACAAAAGCTTCACTGGCTCTTACTCTCGGTGATGATTGCCACCATTGTTGCGGGGTTACATGCCGTGGGGATTATCTTAGTGGTGGCGATGTTGATTGCACCGGGCGTCACCGCCTTTATGCTCAGCAAGCAATTTAGCCGCATGCTATGGATTGCCTGTGCAATTGCTTTAGTCACCGCCGTGGGCGGCGTGACCTTATCGTTTTACCTCGACAGTGCACCCGGCCCAACCATTGTACTGCTACTCACCGGCTGTTTTGTAGTGACCTTCGCGTGGCAGCAATATCAAATCCACCGCAACCAACAGCGCCCACAGCCGACGCAGCAAGCAACAAAAGCAACGCGCTCTACCACCACGCATTCGGCGCAATCGCACTGATCGGCACCGACGGGCACAGCAGCGTTTCAACCTCAGCAGTGCGCGAGACAGAGCTCGCGCACATTGCTCGTCGCATAGGTTTTATCGCCCATGGCCGTCACCTTGCCTTCACGCACGCCAAATACCATAATTAGGTATATATTGGTATCAACGAGTTCTAACCATGGCAAAGAATACAAGTATTACCCTAGGTGAACACTTCGATGGCTTTATCGCTAGCCAAATCGAAACAGGGCGTTACAGCTCGACAAGTGAAGTCGTTCGCGCCGCACTGCGTTTACTCGAAAACCAAGAGACTAAACTGCATACACTACGTCAACTTCTCGTAGAGGGCGAACAGAGTGGCGATGCGGAGTATGACATCGATAGCTTTATCCACGAAATCGATGCCGAAGACACGCAATGAAGCCATTTATGCTGACTATCGCCGCCAAAACGGACATACTAAAGTCGTTCTAATCGCGCACTTCGCCCCACCAACCCGATTCGCCCCTTGTGTTCTAGCCAATTTCTTGTACCCACCTCACAAAACATGGCTTACCTAACACTTTGGACAATAGCGTACGAAAACCAAAACAGCCCTTGATAGACTAATCCCAAATCTACCCACTCAATGGCGTGTTAGGTGCCGACAACTAACTGGCAATAGCGTGGCAAAACACAGGCTGGTTAACCTGTTTATCGGCTAGATAAACGCAAAAGCGTGCGCGTTTATCCATGACAGATGCACACTATCCCAGAATGGATGATTAAAGGTATCGATGAGTCATGCGTTTACAGCTTAACGCGTGGGGATAGTGTGAATGTTGGAACAGAGATAGGCGGCGTGCGCAATATCACGGAAAAGCGTCATGTATGAAATCTATAAAATATATATTTCAGTTTTTTAGATAAAAAGAGTGCGCGTGTAGGGTTTGGGAAATCGCACATGCACACTAATACAATGTTATGTTCTTGGAGGAAATTGTGGGCTATCAGAGGGATAGGGTAACTTTCAGAGTTTTCCATAAACTGGCTTTAACTATTTACAAATGCCTAAAATTTAAGGTGTTAGGCAAAACAGAAAAGCTAGAGTGGCAGCAAATTTTAGTAGCCGATTGTTTACGTATTATAGGGTTTTGTAGTTTGGCTTATTGGCTAGCTTCCAAAGTTCAAATGTCGACATCTAGTGATAAGCACAAGTTTTGGTCTACTCATATTTTGGGTATTGCGTCACAATACGCAGGTGATATGGGTGGTGCTGAAAGAGCATACTTACAAAGCCAAGATTACGGTTGTGAGCTTTCTTTGAGTTTTAGTTTACAACATTTGGGTAAATTAAACGTGGAGCTTGGTAACTATGAACTCGCTGAAAAGCAGTTTATTGAAGCATTGGCTATTCGAACGAAACTGAAGCGTACAGACTTAATAGATTCGACCAACCGAGCAATACAAGGGTTACAAAAGCTACGAACATAACAAACGAGTATGTCGTCAATCCTAAATTTTAGCGAGGTTTTTATCCCACATCACGCCGTCTCTGAGCATCGAATTTAAGATCACCACCATCTTACGCACACAGGCAATAATGGCGACTTTTTTCGGCTTTCCGGCGGCGACCAATCGGGTATACGTAGCTTTAAAAACAGGGTTACATTGCATCGCAGACATCATCGCCATATACAACACGGTACGAACTTGAGCACGCCCACCTTGAATCACCCGTTTGCCTTTATATCGCCCACTTTCTTTTGTCACGGGTGCAACACCAATGAGTGATGCCGCTTGTTTGTTGGTTATATAGCCTAGCTCAGGGACGTTACTGATGATAGATGCTGCTGCAATGCTGCCAATGCCAGGCACGCTCTGTAAGAGCGCATTTTTAGTCTGATATTCAGGACAGGCTTCAATCAACGACACCAGTTTTTTCTCGTTCCCACGCTCCCGCGTGGGAATGCATATCTAGTTATCATTCAGACACTGAATGTTCCATAACCTGAGTAAAATCACGCCACCTAGAGTATTGAACCGGCTTGTTCGCTAAAGATATTGACGCTGTCCGCGAGTGTTAGAACAGAGATCAAGTGCAGTTCGGTGATCTTTTGGCGAATCCTGCCCATGATTCAAAATCCATATACATTCCCACGCAGGAGCGTGGGAACGAGTTAGAGTTCTTCAGGAACCATTTTCATTTCAGGATCAACAGCCGATGTAAAAATTCGATTAAAGAAACCGGCATCAACAAAAATTGCAACAGTACGACGGGACATCTTAGCCTCATAAAACGAAAAAGCCTCTGGGTCGTCACATCCCGTATGGTGGGAGGAGTCGCCAAAGGCCGTATGTTCTGTTCAACAATGTTGTTCTACAGCGAATCCTAGATCATTTAGTGCTTGGCTTGCAAGGAATGACAAATGATAAACAGAACAGCCCAACTAATGTGTGCAGTGTTAGGGATAAGATAATGTAATTCAAGTGTGCAGCTGGCAATTTAGTGTGAATTGCGTTGTATAACAATCAACTATGTCCTCAATCACTAAATTCTAGCGAGTTTTTTCATCCCACATCACGCCATCTCTGAGCATCGAATTTAAGATCACCACTAAATTGCGTACTAAGAGGCGTTGTAGATCAAAGTGCTGAGTCTATCGATGCACCTCTGTCGACTGACACAACTGCATCCAGGCCTCGGCGGTGCGTGAGACATAACGCTCGCCGTGCCAGACTAACCCAAGTTGCCATTCAATCGCTGGGCTTATCGGTTTTACTAGCAATAATTCACTGTCTTCCAAGCTGGCGCTGAGGCGCTGGCATAGGGGCGCAGGTAAAAACGCCACCCCTGCACCACTTTTCACCAAAGCGGCTAAAAAATCCCACTGACTGCTACGCGCGGCAATGGTGGGCTGATAACCATGCTCTTCACAGCGGGCAATAATCCGATCGCTTAGAGTAAATTCAGCGCTATATAGATAAAACGGCTCGTCTTTGACTGCCTGCCATGTCAGGCTTTTTTGCTCACGCCACGCGGCTTGGTTAGGCAGCACTGCATAAATGGGGTGAGTTTGTAAGGGTAAGCTTTGCAAGCACTCAGGCTGGGTGTCGGTGAGCATGTTGATTGCTACATCAATCTCGCCATTGATCAGCGCTTGTTCGGTGCGCCGCCCACCGTATTCGACAATACTGAGCGCCACGTTTGGGTACCGTTGACGGTATTCACGCAACACATTGGCATACAGCGGCCCTATCATCGGTGGCATCCCCAACCTAAGCTGGCCGCGCGCCAGTTGGTTGAGATCGTCGAGCTCGGTATTTAGCTGCTCGAACTCAGCAATAATACTCTGCGCGCGCTGATACACCACCTCACCAGCATCGGTTAACCAAAACCGCCTTCCCTCTCGGTGCAACAACGGCTGACCCACATCTTGCTCAAGGTTACGCACCATTTTACTGATTGTCGGTTGCGTCACATGCAACGACGCCGATGCGGCAGTAAAGCTCTGCTTTTCCACTAAGGCAATAAAATAGCGCAACGCACGAATATCCATAAACGGCCCTTAAAAGCTGTGTGTTAATCATGCCATTTTGGCATAGTTTAAATAAAAAAAAGTCACTTTATTCACTCTCTGCTAAGACGTAAACTATGAGCCATCTCACAGATTCTTGGCACGCCTTCGATGCAATTAATTAAAAACGCCTTACTTACCTTACTGCAAGTCTTTGTCTTAGCAGGCATTTGGTTTTTGTCTGATTGGTTGGTCACAACCTTTGCTATTCCACTACCGGCCAACCTCACCGGTATGTTGCTGTTGTTAGGTGCATTAATGTTGAAAATTGTCCGTGCCGATTGGTTACGTCGCGGGGCAGCGTGGCTGTTAGCGGAGATGTTGCTGTTTTTTGTGCCGGCGGTGGTGGCGGTGGTCAACTACCAAGATTTATTGCTGCAAGAAGGCGGTAAGATCATGGTTGTACTGATTTTAAGTACCGCGATGGTGATTGCGTCAACCGCTTGGGTGGTCGATAAGGTGTACCGTTTTGAGGTTAAAATGGCGCGCCGCCGCAGTAACCATCACCACRCGCACCACCCTGATCTAAAACCGGAGTGCTAAGCCATGATGTCTTTACCTGCTTGGCTTCACGCCTCGTTATTAAGCGTTACCTGCTTTTTAATGACCCTTGGCTTTTATTACATGAGCAAATGGCTGTATCGCCGTCACCCCTCGATTCTGGTGATGCCATTGTTGCTCGCGCCCTTGCTGATTGTGGCGGTGGTGGTTGGGTTTAATATCCCGTATCAAGACTACATGGCGCAATCGTACTGGCTGCTGTGGCTGCTGGGCCCGGCGACTGTAGCGTTTGCGATCCCCGTGTATGATAACCGCGCGCTCATCCGCCGCCATTGGTTATCGCTATCGATAGGCGTCACAGTGTCTGTGCTAGTCGCGATTACCAGTACCGTGGTGCTAGCGCGGGTGTTTGAGCTGTCTGAACTGCTGCAACGCAGTTTGGCGATGCGCTCAATCACCACCCCTTTTGCCGTCGAAGCCACCAAAGCGATTGGCGGGCAAAGCGATCTCACCGCCCTGTTTGTGGTCCTCACTGGGGTGATTGGCATGGCGATTGGTGAAAGTATTTTGACCGTGATTGCGATTCGCTCGCGCTTAGGTCGCGGCGCAAGTTTGGGGGCGTCGGCACACGGAGCGGGAACCGCTAAAGCCTATCAGATCGGCCATGCCGAAGGGGTGGTGTCGAGTGTGGTGATGATGATTGCGGGCATGGTCACTGTGTTGCTTGCCCCTGTGTTGGGTCAGCTGCTTTGGTAGGTGATCGCTAAGGGCTTTTCTGCGCTACGTTATCTGTAACAACAGAAAAGAGGGAGAGGATGAAAGTTTCTGCTTGGTGCGCAGGTCTTGATCCTCACCAACCCTAATAACGAGGCGATCATGAAACAGCACAAATCAATGTGGCGAGTTATCGCGTTCACAGCGTTCAGTTTGCTATCGATAGCAAGTTATGCGGCGGTAAAAGACACTGCCACCACGTCACAAGGCTACCAAAAGGCGACTCTTGCCGGCGGCTGCTTTTGGTGTACGGAAGCTGATCTTGAAAAACTCGACGGCGTGATTGATGTGGTATCTGGCTACTCAGGCGGTGAGCTTGAAAATCCCACCTATAAAGAGGTCTCGTCCGGCACCAGTGGCCACATTGAGGTGATTGATGTCACCTATGACCCTAACGTCGTGGATTACGAACAGGTGCTCGATCAGTTTTTCCGTCATATCGACCCCACCGATGACCAAGGCTCGTTCGTTGACCGTGGCCCGCAATATCGTCCCGCGATCTTTTATCGCTCTGAAACACAAAAACAAATTGCCGCGGATTTTATGGCGGAAATTGAAGCGTTAGGCGTGTTCAAAAAGCCGCTGAAAACCGAGCTGATTCCGTTCGAGAAATTCTGGCCAGCAGAAAGCTATCATCAGGATTACTACATAAACCACAGCATTCGCTATAGCTACTACCGCTATGCATCAGGGCGTGACCAGTATCTGGACGAGATTTTTGGTGACGATCGCAAAGACAATCCGGTCACCTTGCGAGAAATGATTGATGGGCAAAAAGCGGAAGAGATGGCAGCAACGAACACCCGCTACTCGCGCCCCTCGGATGAGAAAATTCGTGCGATGTTGTCAGACATTGAGTATGAAATCACTCAAGAAGACGGCACTGAACCCGCGTTCCGCAATCGATATTGGGACAACAAGCAAGCCGGGATTTATGTAGATATTGTTTCGGGCGAGCCGCTGTTCTCCTCCACTCATAAATACAAATCCGGTACTGGCTGGCCAAGCTTCACACAGCCCATCAATGAGCAGTATGTGGTTACCAAGCCGGATAACTCCCTGTTCTATACGCGCACCGAGGTCCGCAGCAAGGTCGCCGATTCGCACCTTGGCCATGTATTTGAGGATGGTCCCGCCCCCACCGGCTTGCGCTATTGCATGAACTCAGCCGCGATGCGCTTTGTGCCGGTCGATAAAATGGCCGAGGCGGGTTATGAGGATTATCTTTATCTGTTTGATAATCAGTAAAATTAACGCTAACACAAACAACGCCCCAGCGAGTTCTCACTGGGGCGTTATTTATATGTGAATGATTAAGCGATCAGTTATCCGGTTTTTGTTCAGGCGGCGTTTGACCGAATTTTTCAAAAATGGCACTGACTTCACCTGACGCTACCATTTGCTGAATGGTGCGCTCGAACTCAGGGAAATAATTCACCACCGGTGATTTTTTCGGGATGCTGATATACCGTCCGTTATAAAAACGGTCCACAAAATTGGCCTGAGTGAACGCGCTCACCGCAGTGAATTTATCAATATCGTGGCTTGAAGACGTCACCGCCACATCAATACGCCCGTTTTCCAGCACCTTAATGATTTGTTCCGTATCGTTGTAATAGCGACGCTTGAGATCCTCGGTATTGTTAAACAAATCGGAATAGAAGCTATCACGCAGTGCGCCAATCCGATACTGCTTGAGCTCTTCAAAACTATTGATTTGCTGGTTAATGTTTGGGCCGATGATATAAAACACTTCACGGATGCTGTAGCCATACGGAACGGCATTCAGAAAAGCCTCTCGCTCGTTGTTCATCGAATGACGCGGAATAATATCAACCTCCCCGACTTCGGCGACGTTAATCGTTCTTGCCCACGGTACCGTTGACCAATCGACGGTATGGCCCATTTTCTCAATCGCGACAGTAATGATTTCAGCCACTGGCCCATCGCATCCCGTTTCGGTAGGGATCAACTCAGGAGCACGATCACGACAATGTGCTCTAAAGGTATCTGCGGTTGCCGGTACCGCGACAAGTATCAGTGCTAAAAGTAAGTGTTTCATTGTCTACCCTCACTGTGAACAATACTCACTAAGCGTAGCGAGGCCTTTGCCTATTCGCTCGTTTTTTAACCATCAATCACGACAAACACAATGGTGACCCCTGTCAGTGTTTGCGGTAAAGTCCTTTTATCTCAGGCATATCACATCAATAGGGACATGGCATGCACACCATCTTAATTACTGGATTTGAACCGTTCGGCGGCGAGAGTGACAACCCGTCTTGGCAAGTAGCAAAAGCATTAGAAGGCTGGCAGCCTAATGAGGAGTGCATCGTCAAAGCCGTGCGCCTGCCCTGCACCTTTGATGAAAGCTTACCAACGTTACACAGCGCGCTAGAATCGCTCAGTCCGATGATGGTGATTGCTCTTGGCCAAGCCGGTGGTCGCGCTGAGATAAGCTTGGAGAAGGTAGCGATTAATTATCAGGACGCGCCCATTCCCGACAACGCCGGTAAGCAGCCGCATGGTACGCCGGTGGTGCCATCTGGGCCCAATGCCTATTTCTCTACCTTGCCGCTCAACCGTTTAGTGAACGCATTAAACGAAGCGCATCATCCAGCCAGTGTTTCTTACACCGCGGGCACCTTTGTGTGTAATCACGTGTTTTATGGCTTAATGCATGCGCTGGCTCATCACACCGAGGTACGCGCCGGCTTTATTCATATTCCCTACAGCCCAGCACAAGCGTGTAAGCACCGCGCCCCGAGCATGCCGGTAAGTGATGTGGTGGCAGCGATGAAGATAGCCATCGAGTTGAGTTTATTGGATGATGATATCACCACCGTGTGTGAAGGCATGTTGCACTAACGCAAGATAGATGGCGCTCAGACGATGACGCTCAAACAGTGGCGCTTAGTAGGTGGAGCACAGTTGCGATTACCGTGCTCCTAACCCAGTCGCTTAAAACAGCCACTCAGTGACGAGATCGTTGTCAGTCAGCACGCTATCGAGAAAGGCAAACAAGTGCGCATTCATCGGAGCTGTATCAAAGGCGCGAATGGAGGCAGGGTCTTGAATAAAGCGCTTGTTAGCGGCCTCGCCCTCTGGATAGGCGGCGTGCAGTAAGCCTTCAACCGCCAGCGGCGTCAATTCAAGATGGCATTGAAAGCCATACACCCTTGGTCCGTACTTCACGATCTGGCGCGGACAACCTTCGCTACTGGCCAGTACACGACTATTTGGTGTCAGCCCCGGCATATCATTGTGCCAATGACCCACAATTTCTTGCGGCGCGAAATGCGGAATGTGCTCGTCGATATGGCCATCTTCGCTTAACTGGATGGGGAAGTAGCCAATCTCGGGCTCAGGACTTTTTTGATACGGTGCGCCCAAGGCTTCACCAATCAGTTGCGCCCCAAGGCAAATGCCTAATACCGCACTGCCTTGTTCGATACACTGCTTAATCAGCGCTTGCTCGCGCTGGCTATCAAAGTGCGGGCATTCAGATTGTGGCGTATCTGGACTTTGCGGCCCGCCGAGTACCACCAGCAGGTCAATGCCTTCACCACTTTCTGGCAACGGCTCGCCCCGATACAAATGACTAGTTGTCACATGATAGGCACGCTCATCACACCAATCTAAAATGGCACCTGGGCCTTCAAACGCCTCGTGAATAACAAGATGGACGCGCATTCCTCACTCCTTGGGATTTGTTTTACGCATGATTGCGGCTAAGCATACTATATTGAGTCGCGGCCTCAAGCCTTGCCCACCACGAGTGGAGGTCTCGCTATAAACGCTTGAGTTAGCAACTGAAACAGCTGTTCGGTTGCCGGCAGTTCACCTAGGTGCGCGGCTAATGGAGTATGCACCTTAGCCTCAATGCGATCAGGGTGACCACAAAGCTGATTACACAGCGATACAGGGGCAACAATATGTTGGCAATCCGCATCAATCAGCAGACACGCTTGCGCCAGCATTACGGTTTGTTTGGCTGAGCCTGCTCCCGTGCCTAAATGCAGAATACGCTGGGCGGTTCCCACCACTTTTTTGCCGGAAATATTGAGGTTGTAGTCACCATCACAATACGAACCGGGCGTGTCGCCCACCGTCGTCACAATGCCTAACTGATGGAAAAAAGACTGTAAAATGGTGCAAAAATACTGGTAAGCCGTCTGAATATGATACGGCGTGTTAGCCGGCCACACCGTCAGATAAGACACGTTGATCACGCCGGGTAGTTGCGGCACCGGCGCCCCGCCTGTTCGGCGGCTCTGTACTTGCCAACCTAACGCTGATAGAGCGCGGCGCAACTCAGGCGTTTGTGGCCATTTTTGGCCCGCCGGCAGTACCAAGGTTTGCGCATCTGGCTGCCAAAGCAGTAATGCCTCGTTAAGTTCGCCCTGCTCTACTCGTTGGATCAGCGCCTGCTCTTTCTCAAATGCAGACGCCACCGACAACGAGGGATAACGCAAAATCGTTTTTTGAGTCGCCATCATGCCCTCGCTATCGTCACGTTCACTGATTGCGCAATTAACCGAATAAGCGCTGCCAAATGCTTGGGTTGCGTTTGTCGTGGTACTCTTCACGCAAGGCATCAATTTGGCGCAAACCTTGTTGGGCCTTATCGAGGTCGCCTTCGCTGAGCGCGGCATCAATTTCCTCTACCGTCACCGCCAATTTATCGAACCCTTCCATAAAGATATCCGCTTTTTCCGGTGGGTAGCTACCTGCTTTGGCTTTCGCGACCAAGGTTTCTAGTTTCGCAACCGGCGCTTGCATGGCTTCGATACTTTGTGCGCTCGCCGCCTCTTTAAAGGTCATTTTCATTTCTTTCATGATCGGCTCGAGCTCAGAGGCCGAGACGTTCAACGACAGCAGCACCGCCACCGCACCCGTGAGTATGACTTTCTTCATTTTTGCTCCATGTGATTGTTTTTTTAGTAATAATAATGCGTCTCTATCTTACTCACTTCTCAGGGTATTGCCTAGTATAGAAGCGTAAAACAATGTAAAGCACTTACACATCCCGCATCCGAATGGTATGATTAATTGTAAATGATAATTATTTTAAGTTAGATAATATGAAACAGCCGAACTATCACCTCACTCACGTTATTGATACCCAAACCGTCACACCTAATATGCAACGCTTGACCTTACAAAGCGACGCTTTCGCGGATTTCCCAACGGAGTGTGAAGGCGGCTATATCAAGCTGCTGTTTGATAAAGCGGGAAGCACAGATCTGAGCGGATTAGCAGAAGGCGAGCGCCCTGTGATGCGCACCTACACCATTCGCCGTTTTATGCCTGACCAGCAGCAAATTGAAGTAGATATGGTTCGCCATCAAATCGAGCAAGCCGATTGTGGCTTTGCCGCGCGTTGGGCACTGAATGCCCAAGTAGGTGATACCATTAATATTGCCGGCCCAGGGACGATTGCGCCGATTAATCGCGACGCGGATTGGTTCTTTATGGCGGCCGACATGACTGCATTACCCGCGCTATCAGCCAAGATCAAAACCTTGCCTCGCGATGCCAAAGGTTATGCAGTGATCCAGCTCGATACCGCAGAGGATGCTCAACCACTCGACGCCCCCGCTGGCATGGAGATTATTTGGCTGACCACCCCGACGTTGGCCGAAACGGTAAAAGCACAGCCTTGGTTAGCAGGGCAAGTGTCCGTGTGGTGTGCCTGTGAATTTGAAAGCATGCGCGCACTGCGCCAATACTTCCGTAACGATCGTGATGTTGAGCGTGAGTTTATCTACATCAGCAGCTATTGGAAAAATGGCGTGACCGAAGAAGGCCACAAAGTGATCAAGCGTGAAGATGCGGAGAACAATCAGTAAGCCTGAGCACCTCGTTTTTATCGATATTGAGCGTGCTTATCGCGTCTCTACCCGTATAAAAAAGCGCCGATAACGGCGCTTTTCTCGTTTCAGAGGGATACCCTTTGATTACTTACCCTGCTTGTCGAGTAAGTCTAAGAAGAAGGCATATTCCAGTGCGTCTTCTTTAATGCGCTTAAAGCGTCCCGATGCGCCGCCGTGGCCGGCTTCCATGTCGGTTTTAAACACCAACGTATGGTTGTCAGTTTTGAACTCACGTAGTTTCGCGACCCATTTCATTGGCTCAAAGTACTGCACTTGTGAGTCATGCAGGCCTGTGGTGACCAACAAGTTGGGGTAATCTTGCGCGGTGACGTTGTCGTATGGTGAATAGCTGAGCATGTATTCATAGTAGGTTTTGTCATTCGGGTTGCCCCACTCGTCATACTCGTTGGTGGTCAGTGGAATCGACTCATCCAACATGGTGGTGACGATATCGACAAACGGCACATGCGCGGCCACCCCTAGATACAACTCTGGTGCTTGGTTGATGATCGCTCCCATTAACAAGCCACCTGCTGAGCCGCCGACGGCAAACACCTTGTCTTTATCGCCATAGCCTTGCGCAGTCAGCGCTTTGGTCACATCAATAAAGTCGTTAAAGGTAYTCTTTTTGGTAAGCTTTTTACCATCGTCATACCAAGGGCGACCTAGCATTTCAGAGCCACGGATATGGGCAATAGCAAAGACAAAACCGCGATCTAGCAGGCTTAAACGCGTGGTGGAGAACATGGGATCCATGGTCGCGCCGTAGGAGCCATAGCCGTATTGATAGAGCGGGTTGGTGCCATCTTTTTTGAAGCGATCTTTACGGTACACCAAAGACACAGGCACTTGCGCGCCATCGCGTGCGGTGATCATCAACCGCTCGGAATGGTAGTTGTCCGGATTAAAATCACCCAGCACTTGGTTTTGTTTGAGCATTTCACGCTCGCCCGACGCCAAGTCAAACTCGTAATACGTGCCCGGCGTGGTCAAGCTGGTGTAATACACGCGCACCGCGGTGTTATCCATCTCTGCATTGCCGGTCAGGTAAGACGCATAGGCCGAGTCGTTAAACCTCAGCTGATATTCCTCCCCAGTGGTGAGGTTACGCACCGTGGTACGCGGCAAGCCATTTTCGCGCTGCTCGTAGACCAAGTGGTTATCAAATAGCGTAAAATCAACTAACTGCACCTTATCGTTTGGCGCGATCACATCTTGCCATTGGCTGCGATCGTCACGCTCGCTTTGGTGTACCTTCATCAAGCGGAAGTTCACCGCTTGATAGTTGGTATAGATGTAATACCACTCACCACGCTTTGCCACTTCATATTCGATGCCGGTTTCTCGCGGATAAAACACTTGGGCGGTGGCATTCGGATCATTGGCATCCACGAGCGATACGCCGCTGGTTTCAGTGCTGGAGTGCCAAATAAAGATCTGCTCACCGTCTTTGCTTTTACTCAAGCCGGTGTAGTAGCTGGTATCCGTTTCTTCGTAAATTAACGTATCAGCGGATTGTGGGGTGCCCAAACGGTGGCGATACACCTGATACCCCAGCAAGGTTTGCGGGTCTTTTTTGATATAGTAGAAGGCTTGGTTATCGTTCTGCCACACAATACTGCTCGAGGCGCCTTCAATCTTATCATCGAGGTACTCACCGGTAGTGAGGTCTTTGACTTGAATGGTATAAACGCGGCGGCTGAGGGTATCTTCCCCATAGGCTAATAGGTTTTCGTTTGGACTGACGCTGAGTTGGCCAATGCTGTAAAACTCATGCCCTTTCGCGAGCGCATTGACATCCAAAATTACCGTTTTGTCGGTGCCGGCAAAGTCTTTCGCACGCACGTAAGTGCGGTACTCATTATCACCTTCCACTTCACTGGAATAGAAATAACTGCCTTTTTTAACCGGGACCGAGGCATCGTCTTTGACGATACGGCCTTTGATTTCATCGAATAGCTTGGCCTGCATTGGCTCAGTGTGCGCGAGCACCTGATCGGCATAGGCGTTTTCTTGATTAAGATGGGCGATCACGTCAGGATCTTGGCGTGCATCATCACGCATCCAATAGTAGTTATCCACGCGCGTGTCGCCGTGAATGGTCATTTCATGAGGGATTTTTTTCGCGACAGGCGCACTCAGTTCGCCTGGGCTGGAAGCTTTCACGTGTGACTCTCCTTGAAAACTGCACCCTGAGAGCAAAGACACCGCCAGTGCTCCGGTGAGTAAAATGTGTCGGGACATACTTTTCCTTCAGGTTTATTTAGCCATAACAGTAATTTAACAAGCAAGCATCCTATTACWGACCTGAGGGTATTAAGCAAGTTCCAATAAACAATATTCTTTTTATCGTTCGCCAAACGATTGGCTGACGCATCGTTTCTTAATACCAGTCCATATTATAAGCCTAAAAAAGCTAATTTTTATCTTTGAGCTATAAAAGGCTAATTACAGCAAAGCGAGGCTTTGTGTGATCACAACGCCCACTGATGTCGTGATCACTACCGACAATAACGAACCAATTAAAACGTATTCGGTTAGGCTGCGATCGGCAGAACGCGTCAGCTCACCAAAGCGGAAAATCGACTTGGCTGCCAGCACAAAACCGACAGCGGTATAGCTGCCAAGCAAGGTAAAGGTCAGGATCAGAATACGCTCTAAATAGCCAATCAACGCTCCCGCAGCCACGAGGCCGTGATAATTGTGTTGATGATCAGAGGGTGAGTCCAACTTGACCGTAAAGCGCTGTAACACATGACCAATCAATACTGATGTCGGCTTTAAGATTAATAAATAGCCCGTGCCAATTGCGACGATCTCGCTAAACAGAGGCATCTCGGTCAGTCCAACCCAAGGTGGCTGCGCCACAAAACTCAGGGCAATGAGCCCTAGTACCAAAAGGTGTATGCCTTGGCTCACCGAGAAACGGGCCAGTGATGACTGCGCGACGAGTTGGCCATCAAGCACTGCCACCACACACTTGGTCACCATGCCAACCAGCAATACACCCAATAGCGGCGAAACGTGCTGGGTCCAAAACACCGCAGGTACCAGTAAACATAAACCGTAGAGGAGCGGTGCAACCGCCCAATCCAGTATTCGCGCGCGTGGTGTCGATTTCGCCCACCAATTCGCAGGCTGTAGATAGAAATCATAAATAAGATGGGTCAGTAACAAGGGAACCAGCAAAGAAAGGAAGGCCATCATACTTGCGCCTCCACAGCTTGCTGAAACTCGGCCAACAATGCCTCGATAAGCCCCCAGCCCGCCGCTTTAAGGGACTTACTCACGGTTGCATTCGCGACTCCAAGTGCGGCCGCTAACTCACCGTACGCGAGTGGTTGATCACGCTGTAATAAAGGCAGCATCATTTCGCATTGACGAGATGTCGCATCGCTGAGTTGCCGGTCAAGATAACGGATCAACAACGCAAATCTGTCTTCAAGATCGGCATTGGCGCAAAAAAAGGCCAGCCGCTGATTTTTCATTGCTTTTAAGCCGCGGCCAGATAGTACAAACGCTTGTCCCATTGACTCTGACACCGCCTCACGCAAATCCGCTTGCTCGGCAATCGCAAAGCTGATGCGACAATCAAACGGTTTTCCCAGTGCTTTGATCGCAACACGATACATCACGACATAGTGAAGCGCGTTCGCTACATCATGGATCACAGATTGAAACTCATCACCGCGTATAATGCTGTGCTGATTAGCGCAATGCGCTTGTGAAATATGGGCTTGTATGGTTTTGATTTGCGCCAGTACTCGCTCATACTCATCTCGATTTAAGGCGGTTGAATCCACCAGATCGCCACTGATCACCGCAATGGGTGCCTTGCTTTCTGTCGCCATTATTTATCCTTGTTAACCAACTCCGGCAAATTTAGCCTTTTTTGGCAAAAAATACAAATTTACCCATAAATAGCAAAAATATAAGCGAGGCCGCATCATGCGACCTCGCTGTTACTGACGTGACTATTATTAACGCGTTAGCTACTAAAGCTGGGTCATATCGATCACCTTATCCGGCCAGTGCTCAATAAATTGTGGCTCGTGAGAAACCACAATTACGGTGCCTGCATACGCTTTAAGGGCGTGCTGCAACGCCATTTTTGCATCGACATCAAGATGTGTGGTGGGCTCATCTAACACCAATACATTGGTTGCCATCACGGCTAAACAACAAAGCTTTACTTTGGTTTGCTCACCCCCGCTCAATGTATGCAATGGCCGCACCGCCTTTTTACCACTGAGACCACATTCAGCCAGCTTCTGGCGCGCGGTTTTATCTGTGAGCTGGCCTACCCCACACACGACCTGAACCGGAGAGCTTTCCGGAAAGCGCCAGTGTAAGCCTTGCTCAAAATATCCCCACTGTATACCGTTTGCTGCGTCAATGTGGCCCCGTAGTGCAGGGATTTCTCCCAATAAGGTTTTTAACAATGTCGATTTGCCCAAGCCATTGAAGCCAATAATCGCGACTTTTTCGCCCCGTTGAATCTGAAGTGACAACGGCGGCAAAAGCGGCGTTCGATAGCCAATCTGCAACCCCTTGGCGGCCAATACATGTTGCGACCGTAACGGTTTGTATTGGAACGCAAAGCTTACCGGCTCACGCATCTGTTTTTTTTCAATCGGCACCATTTTCGCAAGCTGTTTCTTACGCCCCTTGGCAATACGCGCATTCACACCTGCACCGTTCTTGCGAATATAGGTGGCCAACTTATCCATTTTTTTCTGCTGTGTGAGGTATTGCTTGTGCTGTGTTTCACTTTGCTGCGCCTTTTGTGCCATCGCTTGCTGATACGATCCTTTGTATTTGCGTATCTTGCTCTGGTCGATATCAACAATCGCTGTCGTGATCGACTCAAGGAAAGCCTCATCATGCGATACCACCATAAAGGTACCCGTATAGTGATTAAGAAACTCCGCCAACCAAGCAACGTGCTCAGCATCGAGGAAGTTCGTCGGCTCGTCGAGTAACATCACTTCGGCTTGTTCAAGCAGTAACTTTGCCAACATCACTTTATGCCGTTGACCGCCACTTAACTGGCCCATTGCGGTTTGCATGCCCAACGGCGCGATACCCAGCCCAGCCGAGACCTGTTCAATACAATGGGAGATACGGTAAAAATCTTGTGCCTCTAATTGGCTTTGCAGTCGTGCCGCTTTGGCAAGCACCGCGTCTGACGTGTCCGCCGACATCGATGCGTAGATAGCATTTAACGCTCGCTCAACCTCAACAAGATCGCGATATGCCAACGCCATAAAGTCATAGATAGACAGTGTTGGGTCGATCGTTAAATGCTGGTCTAAATAACCGACTTGGATATTCGGTTGCCAAACAATCTCGCCACTATCCGGCAGCAGCTCCCCTTGTAGCATTTTCAACAGGGTACTTTTCCCCACACCGTTCGCACCCGTCACGCCAACATGTTCACCATGATGTAGCACCACGCTCGCACCTTGGTACAACACTTTTTCCTCAATTTGAAAACAGATGTTTTCAATCACTAATAAACTCATGTTTCTTATCCATAAAAAAAGGCCGGTAACAAGTACCGGCCTTTCGTCATCATTAAAATGGATGCATTCTGCTGTGATCAGAATGCAAAAAGGCCGGTGATGAAGCATCACCGGCCTAACTCTCTATCGCGGCTTTACATCAGATACTGAGAACCCTACGCGGATGGCGTATGACAATACCTGATGAAGATTTGATGTTAAGCTCCGAGCAACACTTCATCGTGTATTTGCGCGAAGCCAAGCCTTCTTACGAAGTTCTTAAATAGAATATAAGCCATAATAGAGAGTCGAAATATCAACATGAGCGTCGGAGAATAATGAACCTCATCGGTGAAGTCAATTTTGTGCATAAAATCTAGATATGCATACATCAAGCGATATTAGGTATATGCTCGGCGTCATGAGGGACGCTTTCCAGTGCCGAGACGTACACTTTAAAGGTATTTTTTCCATCATGCTTCGCCTGATAAAGCGCATCATCGGCTTGGGCTAACAAACCGTCTATATCCATCACCTCGGAAGTCGTCGTCACTCCTATGCTGGCAGACAAGCTTATTTCAAATTCAGCGCGACTGTTTTGAACGGCGCGGAGCAATTCGGCCGATATTTGCTGCGCACGAGCACCGTCGCAGTAAGGCAACACGACCGCAAACTCTTCTCCTCCTAAGCGTCCGACAATACCATGGTCATCAATCACTTGTTCGAACACATCAGCACACTGAATCAATACTTTATCACCAACAGAATGGCCAAATGAGTCATTAATGGTTTTAAAGTCATCCAAGTCGATCATCAATACACTGAGAGGGAAAGCGGCAGTCTCAACGCGCCGTTTCGCTTTAGCCAAAAACGCACGTCGATTTAACAGCCCCGTTAAACTGTCTCGGGTCGCCTCACGATGAAGCTTCTCGTGGACGCGCTCCAATTTATACAAAAAGATAATCAAGGTGTTGATCACGCTGTAAGCGATGCCCGATAAAATCAGTCCCGCTTGCAGTAGTGACGTACCCAGCAGCTGCGTAAACAGATCAGGATAAAAATGTGCGAACGTCGCTCTGCCTATGTAAGCCACACTGAATCCGCCCATCACCATTATAAGCCAACGCTTTAAACGCTGACCGCCGGTGTTTGTACTCCTCACAATGGTTCGCGTCATCAACGCAAGCTGCATACTGACAATTAAACTGGCGTAAACTACGCGGCTCCCGATATCATCGAGGTGTGATGCCATCAATACCACCGAGAGCACGACGGGCATCGCCAACTGCCAACGCGGTATATCGCGGGCAAAGACTTGCCCCAGCGCCCAATGGCTGCCAGAAAAGGCTACCATCACACACGCATTGTAAAAGACGATCCCCAGATAAGGGTGAAGGTGTGGTCGGGCRAATAAGAAAAGATTGCTAAACCCATGGATAAACAGAGACACCGCCCATCCATTAATCCCGGGCTCTTTACGGTTTTGCACCAACAAAAACGCGGCAAGCAACCATTGGATCGCTGTGAGCGTGATCAGTAATGTAGGTGCATCAAGTTCAAACATAAGGTGGACATTATTCAAGGCATGATTTTAATGTACCACTTTCTCAGTGGCGGCTTGGGGCAATCGATGTGCGCAATATCAATTTCTATGCGTTAACTTTTATGACAGTTTCAGTCACCAAGTGCTTATCGCAAGGGTTAACGCACAGGGGTTAGTTGCGATATAACACTTTAATGATATGCCAACCAAATTTGGTTTTTATTGGCCCAAGAGGACGCAATAATTCACCATTGAATACCGCTTTGTCGAAAGAGGGAGCCATATCGCCACGACGAAATTCGCCCAGATCACCACCGCGTTTTCCCGATGGGCATTGCGAGTATTTTTTCGCCAACGCTTGAAAGTTCGCACCTTGTTTGAGCTGAGCGAGGATTGTTGTCGCTTGCGTTTTATCTTTCACCAGTATGTGCAACGCCGCTGCTTTCTTGGCCATGATGCCACCCTACTTGCCACAAAAGCCCGCGATTATAACGAATCCAGTCATTAAAGGGGACTGAATTTTACCTCTCTGCGCCGTCCGTATGCTTACCGTGCATTCGCCACCTTCGTTGCCACTCCACTAACTGCTGGACACGTTTCTTACCACCCAATGGGTTGATAAATCGCGTCATGAGTCGCCAGTAAAAATGCAGACTGTCTCCTTTGCGTCGCGGGATCAGGTGAATATGAACATGGGGGATATGTTGCCCAGCATCGCGACCATTATTCACTACTAAGGTGTAATCACTCACATTATCCATCACGTCAAACATCCGCTTGCCGATTTGATGCGCAAATTGAAATAACTCGGTATGTTCTTGCGCAGAGAGCTGCTCAAGGTGCGAGGCGTGACTGCGGCTCACAATCAGGACATGACCTTCGGTGATGGGATAAATGTCGAGTACAGCTTTTAGTCCATTTTTCTCAGCAACCCGATAGTGTTCTACGTTATCACTATTAATCGCACAAATAATACATGCGTCATGGCTTGGCAAAGCACTCCTCCATCGCTTTTAACTGTTCAGATATCGCGCGGCGATCTAACTTCCCACTGCTGTTCATCGGCAGCTGCTGCAAAAAAACCACCGTATCAGGGACCATGTAGATGGGCAGCGCCTGTCGGCAACGCTCTAATATATCTTCTTGAGTGACACCGCGATGAGTATGGCACAGGGTGAGACCGGTACAGGTTTTTTCTCCGTACGGGTAGGGAATCACCACAAACTGATCTGAGTGCATAGATTGACGAAGCAAAGACTCAATCTCTTGCAGCTCGACGCGATATCCACGCAGTTTGACTTGATGGTCTGCGCGACCATGAAAATGAATGATTCCGCTATCGTCGTAGCTTGCCAAATCACCCGTTCTGTAGAGCCTCTGCTCTCTGCCACTTTCATCAGGTAAGCCTGTCATGAATGCAGTGCACGTGTTCTCTACATCTTGCCAATATCCATCAACCACTTGTGGACCAATCAAAGATTGTACTGTTCGGTCAGGCTGACACTTAACACATCCGGCGATTGCCACCATGTGTCGTCCTCAATTTTGTCAGGCCAATTGAAAAAGTGGAATGCATCGTTGTGTTTGTTCACAGACAACTTAGCTAAGTTGTCTGTTTTAGTTAATAACTGAGACATGATTTTTCCGTATGTTACGCGACTGATTTAAGCGTTAGCCGAAACTCGCTTGGCATAGACAGGTTTAGAGTGATCATATAAATCTTTGATTTTGCTCTCTAAAATCACTTTATAGGGCAGATTTAAACTGAGTAAGTGATGGTAACGTTGCTCAATTTGATCTCTTTTCAGTTTCAACGTTGGGGTAAGCAGGCCGTTTTCGATGCTCCAAGGCTCTTCCACCACGATTAAGTGATCCAGCTTTTCATGCGCTTCAAGCTCTTGGTTGACCGCTATTAACGTTTCCTTAAGATCTTTTCTTACCTGAGAGGTATGCCCATGAGTGCCTTCTCCCAACACAATAAGTGCGATCGGTTGTTTTCGACCAACGCCAATCACACACACCTGTTCGATGTCCGGATTTCGTCCTAAGCTGCTTTCAATAGGTACCGGTGATACATACTTGCCTTTACCAGTCTTAAACTGCTCTTTAACCCGGCCAATGATTTTCCAAGAACCGTCAGCCTGTAGCTCTCCTTTATCTCCGGTTTTAAACCAACCATCTTCAAAGGCAGCTTGAGTCGCTACTTCGTCATTGTAGTAAGTGGTAAATACTGCATCGCCTTTAATCAATACTTCCCCTTCCGCCGATAACTTCATTTCGACACAAGGTTGCGGCGTACCAATAGTACCTAGGTGATTGAGATCAAACGGCACGTTGCTGCAAGAAAGGCCTGAGCTTTCGGTCATACCCCACCCTTCACCAATACTGATACCGATTTTGTGGAACCAAAGCAGGACTTCAGGAGAGATGGGGGCACTGCCGGATCCAAATAATACGCACTCTTGCAGACCTAAATTCTCGCGTATTTTTCTTGCCACAAGCTGACCCACAAAGGGAATTTTAAGTAGAAGTTGCAAACGATTGTTCGGCATTTTTGCCAAAATTTTTGACTGAAATTTTGTCCATAGTCTAGGTACGGAAAGAAAAGCAGTTGGACGAGCGTACTTGACGTCGTCAATGAAGGTATCGATAGATTCAGTAAAAAAGACTTCAGCAGGATTGTAGATCGAAGGTAGCTCAACCACGCAGCGCTCTGTGATGTGCGCTAAAGGTAAGTAGGACATCACACGTGTGTCATCTGGCTGAAAAAAAATTTCACTACCAGAAATGGCAGAAGATGCAACATTCAAATAACTGAGCAGAACACCTTTCGGCCGTCCGGTACTGCCAGAGGTATAGATGATAGAAAAGGTATCGCTGAGCGCAGGTTTATTGACTTCTACAAGCGGATCTAATTTTGACAACCACGCGTACCAGTCAAGCTGACAATCGACTTTGGAATTTGGCATAGCAATAGTGATCAAAGAGTCGGGTAAGGCTTGACAAAGATCTTCACTATCATCGAGTTTGCCGATGAATATAGCTTTAACACTACTGTGCTCAATCACATACTTGATATTGTCCGCACTGGCGGTTGGATAGATAGGTACGCTGATAAGCCCGGCCATCATGATTGCCAAATCGCAGATGTACCACTCTGCTGAGTTTTTAGCGATGATCGATACTTTATCACCCGCCACTAACCCGGCTTCAAGTAAACCTTTAGCTACCCTCCTGGCAGACGTATCAGCTTCTAACCAAGTATAAGTATACCATTGCCGATCAACAGGTTGATGTAACCAGACTCTATCAGGGTGTTGCCTAA